>NZ_KV790793.1:0-49159 GCF_001807735.1 Neisseria sp. HMSC31F04
GCTTTTTTGCAAAGATCTCAGGCCGTCTGAAACCCGAAAACGGGTTTCAGACGGCCTTTTGCTTTTCGTTTAAAAGGCGGGGTTTATTGCCCTTCTTTTTCCTTTTTCAGCTTTTCCAGCCGGTAATAAAGCTGGCGCGTGGAGAGGCCCAGCATTTGGGCGGCCTGGGTTTTGTTGCCCCGGCAGTAGGCCAGCGTTTCTTCGATTTTTTCCAGCGAATGGGAATCGGCTTGGAGGTAAGGCCGCGCTTGGTTGCCCTGAATGGCGAAGCCGGCGTTTTGGGCGCGTTGTGCGGGCTTGGGGGCGACGGTGGGAACAGGTTTGCCCGATTGTTGGTTAAGCAGCCGCCAAACCTGATGTTCGTCGGCAATATTGCCTTCGCTTTGTTTGGCCAGCTCGTGCAGGAAGCGTTCGAGTTCGAAGACGTTGCCCGGCCAGGAGTAGTATTGCAGTTGTTCCACCGCTTCGGTGGTCAGATTGACGTTTTTGCCCGTTTCGCGGTTGATGCGGTGCATGAAGTAGGCGACGAGTTCGGGGATGTCGCTGCGGCGTTCGCGCAGGGTGGGCAGGTGGATGGGGACGACGTAGAGGCGGTAGTAGAGGTCGGGGTCGAAGCGGCCGCTTTCCACTTCGGCGGCAAGGTCGCGCGTGGTGGCGGTGATGATGCGGACGTTGATGTTGCGGGCTTTGCCGCCGTCCAGCCGTTGTACGGCGTTGTTTTGCAGAACGTGCAGCAGGCGGCTTTGAAGGTCTGCGTCCAGTGCGGCGATTTCGTCGAAGAATATCGTGCCGCCGTCGGCCTGTTCGAGCAGCCCGCCTGTTTCTCCTTGGCCGAAGATTTCGCGGCCGAGGGTGTCGTTGTCCGCGCCGTTGCAGGCCACTTTGATGAAGGGCTGGCCGACGCGCCGTCCGGCGGTGTGCAGGGTGCGGGCGAACATTTCCTTGCCCGTGCCGTTTTCGCCCAGCAGCAAAACGTTGGCGTTGCTGTGTGCTACGCGTTCGAGTTCGCTCACGGCGTTCAAAAGCGGGGCGGACGAGCCGACGATGCCGTAGCGGCGGCTGTGCGATTGCAGGGTTTGTTTGAGTTTTTGGTTTTGGCTTTGCAGTTTTTGCGTGTGCGCTTCGTTGTTTTCGTGGATGTAGAGCAGTTGGCCGACCAGGGTGGACAGGATTTTCAACAGGGAGACGTCGTCGTGCAGCGGGCGGGGGCTGTAGCGGGCGCGCAGGCAGGCGAGTACGCCGAAGGTGCGGTTGTGGGCGGCTATCGGCAGGGCGATGAACATGGTTTGTTCGGGCGGCATGTCTTCGCGCAGGACGGTGCGGCCGAGGAATAGGGGGTCATTGCGCACGTCGTCGGCCACAATCATGTGGGCATGTTTCAATACGGTGCCGGTGATGCCTTCGTCGGGCGCGTATACGCCGCGCGCGACTTGTTCGGGCGACATGCCGTAGGCGTAGCGTATGGATGCGTTTTCGTCGTCGATGTGCTGCAGGACGATGCGCCCTTGGTTCAAACCGAAAAATTCGCTCATCAGTTGCAGCATGATTTTCAGGGCGGTGTGGTGCGCGCCTCCGTCTTTGCCCAGGTTTCGGATAACTTGTTGCAGCAGCAGCATTTCCTGCGCCCGCCAGTCGCGGCGGTCGGTTTGTGATTTTGAAGTCATATCGTGTTTCGTAATGTAAACATTCAAACGGTATTGTAAATAAAATGCAGGCCGTCTGAAAGGCGGTTGCAGGCGGGAGTGCGGAGTCTTGATTTTTACAAACTTATTTTTTATTTATTATCAGATTGTTGTTTGGACAAATTGTCTTATTTGATGCCGAGGTCCGTAAGCAGGACGGGATGATGTTACAATAATAACGTTGCATTGTGGTGTTTGAATAAGGATAGTATTATGAAAAACAAGTATTTTTTTAGCGTGATTGCCGTTTCTTTAATGCTGGCCGGCTGTAGCGGGGCTGCCGACGGTTTGGCAGGTGCAATAACCGATCCGCTGAATCCGAAAGTCAAAGGGCAGTTCAACCGGCTGACCGTGGGCAGCAGCGAGACAAACAGCCTGCTGCCGTCTGAAAACGACACCATCACCATTACCGACAGCGAAAAAAGCGGCGCTGACCGGGTCAAGACTTACCGCAAGGGTGAGACAATCGACATCAGTTATAAAAAAACGGGAAAAATAACGGGCTTGGAGTACGAACTCAATCATACCGACCAAAAAACCAAGGAAAACGGCGAGCTGCTCATCTACAAGCAAAATTATTCCGTGGTGGCCGGCAGGCATCCGGCGGGCGGAAAATATCCCGACGGCAGCATCCGCCCCGTCGATACCAAATTCGAAGTCAATACCATCCAAGGCACACATACGACGGAAGACAAGCTGCCGACCGGCAAAATCCGTTATGAAGGCTTGGCTTTTGCCGGCGGCGACGACCGTAACGGCAAATTGGATTACACCATCGATTTCGGCCGGAAAACGGGCGAAGGCAGCATTACCGGCCTGAAGGGCGTGAACAAAGTTATGTTGGGAAACCACAGGCTGCATGCCCGTCCTGACGGCACGGTGGGCGTGGACGGCGGCAGAGCGGTGTCAAGCGGCCTGACCGGCGGCAGCTACGACCTGACTCTGTACGGCCCCCAAGCCGACGAATTGGCCGGCAGCGCGTATTTCAGCAACGGCGGCAACTCGAAACAGATCGGCTTCGGCGGTTCGCAGAAGAAATAATCTTTGACGGTTTGAAATACAGCAAAGGCCGTCTGAAAACCGTAAAACAGGTTTTCAGACGGCCTTTCGGATAACGGGGCGGCAGTGCCGCCGTATCGTTTTTGTTGCGAGCCGCTATAATGTGCGGCTTTCCGGTTTCTTCCCGCCATTTCCTTTATGAATCGAAACAAACTCCTGGCCTATGCCTTGGGGCCGGTCGGCAGTGCCGCCGCCGGGCTGCTGACGTTGCCGTTGATGTCGTGGCATTTTGCCGGCGGCGACATCGGCCGCATCGTGCTGCTGCAAACGGCGGCCTCGCTGGCTTTAATCGTGCTGGGCTTGGGGCTGGACCAGGCTTATGTGCGTGAGTTCCACCATTGCGGCGGGCGGCAGGCGGCTTTGTTTAAAAACCTGGCTTGGCCGCCGTTGCTTTTGGGTGTGGCGGCCGCAACGGCGGTTTGGCTGTCCGCGCCCGAGATGCCGTCTGAAAAGATTTTCGGTTTGGCCGACGGGACTTTGAGCCTGCTGTGCCTGCTGTTTGCCGCCGGTTTGCTGCCGGTGCGCTATCTGTCGCTGATTTTGCGGATGCAGGAGCGCGCGCTGGCTTTTTCTTTCAGCCAACTGCTGCCCAAGCTGTTGGTGTTGGCGGCGGTGGCGGGCGTTTCCTGCTTCGGCACGCGGGCGGATATTTGGGTGTTGGCGGCGGTGTATGCGGCCTCCCAGTGGGCGGCGGCGGGGTTGTTGCTGTGGCAAACGCGGCATGAATGCGCCGCCGCTTTTCGTGCGCCGTTTGACGCGCGGCAGCTTTCAGACGGCCTCAAGTACGGTCTGCCGCTGGCTTTGGGCGGTTTGATTTATTGGGCGTTTACTTCGATAGACCGCTGGCTGTTGCGCGATTTGGCGGGCTTGGAAGAGTTGGCCGTGTATTCGATGGCGGTCAGTTTCGGCGCGGCGGCGATGGTGTTTCAAAGCGTGTTTTCCACCGTTTGGTCGCCCATGGTGTTCAAATGGGTAGCGCAGGGCGGGGATACGGCGAAGGTGGCGGCGGTGGCGCGGCAGATGACGGACGCGGCGGCGGCGATTGTGTGCCTGGCCGGCCTGTTGTCGCCTGCGGTTACGCTGTTGTTGCCGCCGCAATATGGGCCGGTGCAGTTCGTGCTGCTGTCGTCGCTGCTGTTTCCGCTGCTGTATACGCTGACCGAAGTCAGCGGCATCGGCATCCATGTCAGCAAGCGGAATTGGCCGGTGCCGCTGATTTCGCTGGCCGCGCTGTTGTGCAACCTGTTTCTTCTGAAACTGTGGATTCCGTTGTGGGGCGCGCGCGGGGCGGCGATGGCGACGGCGGTGTCGTTTTGGCTGTTTTTCGCGCTGAAAACCGAATTGTCTGCCCGTTTGTGGCAGCCGCTGCCGCGCGGCACGCTCTACGGCACGACGGCGGCCTGCCTGGCGGTTTGCCTTGCGTACACGGCCTGCGGCGACGGTCTGTATCCTTATTTTGCCGTTTTGTGGCTGGTTTGTTTGGCGGCATTGGCTTGGCGTTACCGCCGTTTGGCAGGCCGTCTGAAAACGAGGAATAACCGATAATGCACGTCCTTTTGCTGCCTTCGTGGTATCCCGAAACGCCGTCATCTTTGGACGGCATCTTCTTCCGTCAGCAGGCGCACGCATTGCAACGCGCCGGTTTGCGCGTCGGCGTGGTTGCGCCGCTGTTCCGTTCGCCGCGCCGCCTGCGCGAAATCTTTTTAGGCCGTTACGGAACGGAATGTTTTTCAGACGGCCCGATTCCCACCTATACGCGCCACAGCGTTTATTTCTTCCCGCGCATCCCGTATCTCGACCGCGAACGTTGGGTGGCCGCCGGAATGCGCCTGTTCGAACGCTATCTGGCCGAACAGGGGCGGCCGGACATTCTGCACGCCCATGCGGTCAACCACGGCGGCATCCTTGCGCGCCGCATCTCGCGGCGGTACGGCATCCCCTACGTCATCACCGAACACAGCAGCACTTACGCGCGCGGCTTAATCAGGCCGTGGCAGCGCGAAGCCATGCGGGCGGCGGCGGACGGCGCGGCGGCACGGTTTGCCGTCAGCCCCGATTTCTGCCGCCTGCTGGCTTCCGAATACGGCGGCTCGGAATGGCGGTATCTGCCCAATATACCGGGCGCGGCGTTTTGCGAACCTTTGCCCGAAAGGGGTTTTCAGACGGCCTCAAACGGCTTTACCTTCTGCTCGGTGGCGCATTTGAACCGCAACAAAGGCTTCGACGTTTTGCTGGACGCCTTCGCCCGCGCGCTGGAAAAACGGCCAGATTTGCGGTTGAAAATCGGCGGCGGCGGCGTGGAAGAGGCGGCTTTGAAACGTCAGGCAGGCCGTCTGAAAATCGATGCGGCGGTGGATTTCCTCGGCGCGTTGGATAACGGCGCGGTTTTGCGGCTGATGCGCGGCAGCGACGCTTTCGTACTTGCCAGCCGCAACGAAACCTTCGGCGTGGTATTCATCGAAGCCTTGTCGCAAGGCCTGCCCGTCATCGCCACCCGCTGCGGCGGGCCGGAGGGCATCGTGAACGGAAACAACGGCCTACTCGTGCCGAAAGAACAGCCCGAAGCCTTGGCCGAAGCCCTGCTGGAAATGGCGGAAAACCGCGCGCGCTATCCGGCCGAAGCCCTGCGCGCCGCCTGTTTGGAAGAATTCGGCGAACAGGCGGTAACAGGCCGTCTGAAAGCGGTTTACGCGCAGGTTTTGGCACAGTAAATAAAACTTTCAGACGGCCTCATCCTGCATCGGCATTCAAATAAGTGAGAACAAATCATGACTTCCCTCTTACCTGTTTTATCGGTGTCGGGTTTGCTGCTGCTCGGTTTTGCAGTGGGGAAAATCCTGCCAACGTCTGTTTTGCGGCAGATGCTCAAACCATTGTCGGCCGTGGTGCTGCTGTTGCTGTTTTTGATGGGGGCGGAATTCGGTGGCATTTTTACCGATAAGGCTTTGGGTGCGGATGTCGTGAAACGCGCCTTGCTGCTTTCCTCGCTGATTGCCGCCTTTACCGCCGCGCTGCTGTACCGTAAGGGCGGCAGGGCGGCACCGTCGGGCAGTTTTTGGCTGCCTTTTTTCGGCTGTCTCAAAGCCGTGGCCGCGTTTGCAGCGGGCGTGGCGGCCTACCGCCTGTTGCCGCACGGTACTTTGGAAGGCGTAATCGGCAGCACGCAGGTTCTGTACCTGCTGATTTTTTTGGTGGGGACGGATTTGGTGCATGTCCGCCTGGGCGGCCTGAACCGGCGCGTATTCCTGCTGCCCCTGTTTGCAGCGGCGGCCACGGTGGCGGCTGGTTTGGTTTTTTCACTCTTGACACCGTATTCGTTTGGCCAAAGCCTGATGCTGTCGGCAGGCTTCGGCTGGTTTTCCCTGTCGGGGCCGATGGTGGGCGAACTGGTGTCTGCCGAAATGGGTGCGACGGCTTTGATGACCGATTTTTTTCGCGAAATGTTCAGCATCGTATTCCTCTATTTTTTCGGCAAAACCCAGCCTGCCGCCGCCATCGGCCTTTCCGGCGCGGCGGCGATGGATTCCGCGCTGCCGTTTGTAAAGGAAAACTGCGAGCCGGAATATGTGAAATACGCGATTGTCAGCGGCTTTATTTTGACGTTGGCCGCGCCTGTGTTGATTTCGGCTTTGACCGCTCTGTTGTATTGAAACGGTAAGCAGTGTTTTCAGACGGCCTTTTTGTTTTCTTTTTGGAATATTATTTTTAATTTTTCAAGTTTTTGGCATTTTATTTCATATGATGTCGTTTTTCTAAAACGGTAGGTTGAATGCGGTTTGTTCCGTGCAGTAATCCTGCTTAAATTTTCCATGCCGCTTTCTAGGCGGATTTCTACCCGTCTGTTTTGCTACAATCGCGCCCTTCGTTGGTCTTTACAGGTTATTACATTTATGAAAACCCCTGCTTCCTGGTCGTCCAAAATCGGCTTCATCCTCTCTGCCGCCGGTTCCGCCATCGGCTTGGGCGCGATTTGGAAATTCCCCTATACCGCTGGTACCAACGGCGGCGCGGTGTTTGTGTTGATGTTTTTGGTGTTCACCATCTTGGTGGCCTTGCCGGTGCAGCTGGCCGAGTTTTATATCGGCCGCAAAAGCGGCAAAAACGCGGTGGATGCGTTTAAAACGCTCGCACCGAACAGCCTGTGGCCGTGGATCGGGCGCATGGGCGTGTTTGCCTGCTTCATTTTGCTGTCGTTCTACAGCGTGGTGGGCGGCTGGGTGCTGAATTATGTGGTGCACGCGTTTGACGGCAGCATTCACCAAAATGCGGATTTCAACGCACTGTTCGGCAGCACGATTTCCAATCCTGTCGGCTCAATCGCTTATCAGGGGCTGTTTATGCTGATGACGGTATGGGTGGTGAAAAGCGGCATCGCGGCGGGCATCGAACGGGCCAACAAATACATGATGCCCGCGCTGTTTGTGTTGCTGCTGCTCTTGGCAGTGCGCTCGCTCACGCTGGACGGCGCGATGGCGGGCATCTCCTTCCTGCTCAAGCCCGATTGGTCGCACTTCACGCCGCAAACCATGCTCACCGCGCTGGGACAGGCCTTTTTTGCACTGAGCCTGGGCGTGTCCACCATGATTACTTATGCCGCCTATTTGGATAAAAAACAGGATTTGTTCCGCTCCGGCAACAGCATTATGTGGATGAACCTGCTGGTGTCTCTGTTGGCCGGTTTGGTGATTTTCCCCGCCGTGTTCGCTTTCCATTTTGAGCCGGGGCAGGGGCCGGGGCTGATTTTCGTGGTGCTGCCCGCCGTGTTTATGAAGCTGCCGCTGGGACAAATTCTGTTTGCCGTGTTTATGCTGCTGGTGGTATTTGCCACGCTCACTTCCGCCTTCTCCATGCTGGAAACCGTGATTGCCGCCGCCATCCGCGAAGACGAAAGCAAACGCAGCAAAACCACTTGGATAATCGGCACCGCAATTTTTATTGTCGGCATCCCCTCCGCGCTCTCGTTCGGCGTACTCTCCGAATGGAAGCTGTTCGGCAAAACACTGTTCGATCTGTGGGACTACATGATTACCGCGCTGATTATGCCGATCAGCTCGCTTTTGGTGGCGGTGTTTGTGGGCTGGATACGGCAGAAGAGCGATGTGTTAGGGCACATGCGCGAAGGCAGCAGCGTGCCGCAAGCCGTGATTGTGCTGTGGCTCAACGCCCTGCGCTTCCTCGCGCCGGTGGCGATTTTGCTGGTGTTTGCCAATACGCTGGGCTGGATTTGAGGCGAATAGTTTGAAAAGTAAAAAGGCCGTCTGAAACCTGAAGAACGGGTTTCAGACGGCCTTTGTATGTTTCTCAGCTTATTTCTGATTGTCTTTGATGATTTTTTCCAGTTGCGGCATCGGCGTATAACCGGCTTGTGTGCGGCCGTTGGGGAAGACGATGGCCGGCGTGCCGTGGAAGCCGAGCTGTTCGCCCAGCGAGGTGGTTTCATCGACAGGGTTGTCGCATACGGGAACTTGCGGCGGCATTTTGCCTTCACGCATCCATTTCGTCCAAGCGGCGGTGCGGTCGGGCTGACACCAAATCTGTTGGGCTTTGCGCGTACCGTCCGGATGCAGGCTGGCCAAAGGCATCATAAAGTTGTAGATGGTGATGTCGGTCATCTTGGCGAATTCATGCTCCAGACGTTTGCAGTACGGGCAGTCGGGGTCGGAGAAAACGGCTACTTGGAGTTTGCCGTTACCGCGTACCTCTTTAATCGCCATGTCGAAAGGCAGGCTGTCGTATTCGACCGCGCTCAATTGTGCCGTGCGCTCGTCGGTCAGGCTTTTGCGGTTTTTAATGTCGATGAAGTCGCCGACAATCATGTAGTCGCCTTTGGCATCGGTATAGATGACGGTTTTGCCGCTCAAGACGACTTCATACAGGTTGTCCAGCGGGGTAGGGTGGACGGACAGCACTTTAATTTGCTGTTCGGCATAGGCTTTTTCTAATTTTCCACGGATGGTTTGTTCGACGGAAGCATCGGTTTTGCCGTTCGCCGAACCTGCGCCGATGGCTGTTTTGCCGGCGGCTTGCGCTGAGGTTGTGCCGACCTGGTTTTGACCGCAGGCGGCAATCAGCAGGGCAGCGGCCAGGACGGTGAGGGTGTTTCTTTTCATATTTATGTTGGCTTTCGTTTTCTCAATAAAATTCGGGCGTTGTCGCCGGGTCGGTATTATGCCGAAAAAAAGCGCGCAGGGCTAAGTATTTTGCATGACAAAAGTCGCGCCTTGCTGCACAATCCGCTCAATATGGTCAGATTCCCAGCGAGAATACGAGTATGACACCGATTTTGGCTTTCGATATTGAGACGGTTCCCGATGTGCGCGGTATCCGCACGCTATATGACTTACCGTCGGAAGTGGCGGACGCGGAGGTGGTGGAATTCGCCCGTCAGAAACGCCGTGCGCGGACAGGCAGCGATTTTATGCAACACCATTTGCAACAGGTGGTGGCCATATCCTGCTGTATGCGTTGGGGGCAGGACAAAATCCACGTCGGCACGATAGGCGAAATCGGCGATGACGAGGAAACGGTGATTGCGCGTTTTTTTGAGCTGATTGAAACGCACACGCCGCAGCTGGTGAGCTGGAACGGCGGCGGTTTCGACCTGCCCGTGCTGCACTACCGCGCCCTGATACACGGCATCACGGCCGCCCGTTATTGGGACATGGGTGAGGGCGATTTCGGCGACAGCCGAGATTTTAAATGGAACAACTACATCAGCCGTTATCACAACCGCCATTGCGACTTGATGGACTTGCTCGCCCTCTACCAGCCCCGTGCCAATGTGCCTTTGGACGATATGGCCAAACTGTGCGGCTTCCCCGGAAAATTGGGCATGGACGGCGGTAAAGTTTGGCAGGCGTTTCATGAAGGCCGTCTGAAAGAAATCCGCGACTACTGTGAAACCGATGCGGCCAATACTTATTTGATGTACCTGCGTTTCCGCCTGATGAGCGGCGCGTTGGACGGCGACGAGTACGAGCAGGAAATCCGCCGTCTGAAAAATTATCTGCAAACGCTGGCGGACGGGCAGGAACATTGGCGCGAATTTCTTGCCGCATGGGGCTGAATTTTGTCAAAGGCCGTCTGAAAAACGATTTTTCGGTTTTTCAGACGGCCTTTGCCCGAAACACGCCGCAATTCTTTGCGGACGAACGGAGCGGCAGGCTTTGCGTAAGCCTTTTCTTTGCCCGCTGCGGCGGGGCAACCGTTTGACCGTCCGTTCTACGCATCAAACACACAATCAGGAGTTTTGAATGAAACGCATTGTTTCCACCCTTATCCCGGCCGTATTGGCCATGCCGGCTTTGGCTGCACCTGCCGATGATGCCGCCATCCGTCATGTAATCGAACAGCATTACAACCGCCCTTTGGCGGCCGAAAAATGCCAACTGTCCGACCCGCCCAAGGGCAGTCAGAATCTTAGAAATACGGCCTATTGTATGAAACGCGCGGCCGGACACACCGTTACCCGCAACGGCAAAACCACGCGCTACGAACTCTATACGGGTTTTGCCTACGACCTTGAAGAAAAACGGATAAACGATTCGCATGCCTCGTCCGGCCTGGCAGAAGTGTTCGTTTTGGAGAAGGAGGGCGGCAAGTGGGCAATCAAGCTGCACGGTAAAGATGAAGTCGGCGCGTGGGGTAAAACGCCCGATGCCGAAGATTGGCGGTTTATGCAGGTAGGCGGGCAAAATTGGGGTTATGCCGTCGAAACGGCCTATACCGGACAAGGTTCGACAGTGACAGGGTTGTTTTTGCTGTTCAGCGACAACCGCAACCGTATCGCCAACAGCTACATTCCGACTGGTTTGGACAACGGGGCTCATTACGGAAATTGCAAAGAATACAAAGGGCGGGAGCGGCGCCATTGCGAAGAAATGGAAACCTCTTTGGACGCAGATGTTTCGTTTAACCGCCGCTTGAAGCCCGAATTTGATGTGTGGGCGGTTGAAGCCTCACTCAGCGGAACGCAGGGCAAGAAACGATACCGGCGGCAGAAATACCTGATGCCGTATAACGGGAAGACACATGTCGTGCCCAAGGGTTACCCGCTTTACAGCCTAATGTAACGAAAATAACGATAAAGGCCGTCTGAAAACCGTTTTCCGGTTTTCAGACGGCCTTTCGTTTTGTATCCGCGGATTTATTCCTTCACGCGCACGGCCATCAGAGTGTGCAGGCGGCGGTGGTCGGCGCGGGCGACGGTGAATTGCAGCGGCGGCAGGATGATTTTGTCGCCGCGTACGGGCAGGCGGCCGAGTTCTTGGATGACCAGCCCGCCTATGGTGTCCGCTTCCTCGCTGTGGTAGTCTGTGCCGAAGAAGGCGTTGATGTCTTCGATTTCGGTTACGGCGTTGATGCGCCAGCGTTCGGCGGAAACGGCGAAGATGTTGTCGGCGGAATCGTCTTCGTCGAATTCGTCTTCGATGTTGCCGATGATTTCTTCGATGACGTCTTCAAAGGTAACGAGGCCGGATGTGCCGCCGTATTCGTCGATGACGATGGCCATGTGCAGCCTTTGCTCGCGGAAGGTGGTGAGCAGGGCGTTGAGGGATTTGCCTTCGGGGACGAAAAACGCCGGGCGCAGGAGTTGTTCGAGGTTGAACTGTTCGGGGTTGAAGGCGTATTTGAGCAGGTCTTTGGCGTGCAGTATGCCGAGGATGGTGTCTTTGTCGCCGTCGATGACGGGAAAGCGCGAGTGTGCGGTTTCGATGACGTAGGGAATGATGCGTTCGAGGCTGTCGGTCGATTTGATGACGCTCATTTGCGAGCGGGTAATCATGGCGTCGCGCACTTCGAGTTCGGCAAAGTCGAGTACCTTCTCCAGCCGTTGCAGGGTGTCGGTGTCGAATACCTGTTGTTCGTGCGCTTGGCGCAGGAGGGCCAATACGCCTTCGGCGGTATCGGGTGCGTCGCCGTTGATACGGCTGATGAGTCGTTCGAAAAAGTTGGGCTTCGACGGGCTGTCATCCATTATTGTTCGTCCTGTGGGTATGGGTCGGGGTATGCTAACTGATTTAGCAGGCGGGTTTCAAGGGCTTCCATTTCTTCTGCTTCGGTATCTTCGATGTGGTCGTAGCCCATCAGGTGCAAAACGCCGTGTATGGT
This sequence comes from Neisseria sp. HMSC31F04, assembly GCF_001807735.1. Classification (NCBI taxonomy): domain Bacteria; kingdom Pseudomonadati; phylum Pseudomonadota; class Betaproteobacteria; order Neisseriales; family Neisseriaceae; genus Neisseria; species Neisseria sp. HMSC31F04. Next base: position 11,853 of record NZ_KV790793.1, read on the forward strand.
GAGGTGGGCGAAGTGTTGTTCGGGTGTTTTGCCTTGTTCGGCAGCTTCTTTGAAGACGACTTGCGGGCAGATGACCAAATCGCCGTGCAGGCCGTCTGAAAGGGCGGGGGCGTACATGGTTTCGCCTTCGTCGAGGGCGAAGCTCAAGACGTTGGTGGCGTAGTCTTTGCCCCTGTAATCGCGGTTGCAGGCGCGGGCGGGTTCTTCGTCGAGCAGGAGCAGGGAGATGTCGGCGCAGCGGTGGTGTTGTTTGACCGCCTGCCATGCCCAGCGGTAGAAGTCGCGCTCGGAGGGGAGGCCTGCGGCGGAGGATTGGTTGTCGAAATGCAGGGCGAAGCGTTGCCGTTGCAGTTTGAGGAAGGGGTAGCGTTTGGCTTTTTTCATGTTCGGTTGAGGTTGTGTAAAGGCGTGATGATACTGGAAATCGGAGAGGCCGTCTGAAGGTGTTTTCAGACGGCCTTTTGTTTGCCGTTACACTTGCCAGTCTATCGGTGTTCGGCCGTGCTTTTGCAGGTAGGCGTTGGTTTGCGAGAAGGGTTTGCTGCCGAAAAAGCCGCGGTAGGCCGACAGGGGGGAGGGGTGCGGCGAGGTGAGGACGAGGTGGCGGCCGCGGTCGATGAACGCGCCTTTTTTCTGCGCGTGGCTACCCCAGAGGATGAAGACGAGGTGTTCGCGTTGTTCGGCCAGGCGGCGGATGACCGTGTCGGTAAAGGTTTCCCAGCCCAGTGCGACGTGGGAGTGGGCTTGGCGGGCGCGGACGGTGAGGACGGTGTTGAGCAGGAGGACGCCTTGTTCCGCCCAGTGTTGCAGGCAGCCGTGGTTCGGGATGCGGAAACCGGGGATGTCGTCGGCAAGTTCTTTGTAGATGTTTTGCAGGGAGGGCGGGATGTCGATGCCCGGACGGACGGAAAAGGCCAGTCCGTGCGCCTGTCCTTCGCCGTGGTAGGGGTCTTGGCCGAGGATGACGGCTTTGACTTGGCTAAATTCGGTGGCTTTGAAGGCGTTGAAGACGTCGGCGGCAGGCGGATAGACGGTTTGCCCGCTTTCGCGTTCGGCTTTGACGGTGTCGATGATGTGTCGGAAATAGGGCTGTTGCTTTTCTTTGCCGAGGGCTTCTGTCCAGGTTTGCATCATGATTTTGTCGGTGGTGTTTTATGTTGGGGCCGTCTGAAAAGGCGGGTTGCCTGTTTCCAGACGGCCTTCCGTTTAGGATAGGTGGAGGATGGAATGGTGTACTTTGCCTTTGATGGATTCGGTAACGTGCCAGTTGGAGTTGTCGTTTAAGGTCAGCCAGCGGCGTTCTTCGGTGCGGTAGAACCATTCTTTGTCGTTTTGGTAGAACACTTGCACGTTGCGCGCTTCCAAGATGTTGAGGATTTCATTGGAGTGGGAGCGGGTGTCATCGAAGTCGGTAACGGCGCGTTGCCCCATTTCGCTGTAACAGGCGTTTAGGGCGAGCAGCAGGTCGTTCACCAGTTTGTCGAGTTCGCGGGCGTTCAGACCGATGCGGCGGGCTTCTTTGGTCAGTATCGGATAGCTGTGGGTGGGGTAGCCGGAATTGAGGGTTTCGGCGATGCTGTGGACGCGGACGGGGTCGATGATGTGGTAGGACAGCAGTTCTTCGCACAGTTTGATCGATAGCGATTCGGCTCTGTCCACCGCGCCGATAACCAGGGGATGGACGTATTCGAACAGGGATTTGTAGGGGTTGGAACCGGTGTCTTCCGTGTTGTTTTTCCACAGTTTGACGACGCGGTTGAGTTCGTCGAGGCTGACTGAAACGCGGTCGTTGTCGCGGTCTATCGGGGAGAGGTCGTGGGTGAGGGAAGTATCGACGGAGCTGAGGTAGGCCATCGAACCCATGCGGATTTCGTTCGCGCCTATGGCCATCATGGTGGCGGCCGAAGCGCATTGCAGCGGGATGAGGCTGACTAGGTTGCGGCAGTGGCTGCGGATAAGGTTGATCATGCGCAGGGCTTCTTTGCCGGAGCCGCCGTCGCTTTTGATGAACAGGTAAACGGTGTCGTGCTGATCGACGTGCTCGAGGATGCGGTAAAGGGCCAGCACGTCGTTGCGGCAGATGCTGCCGCCATTGCTGTTCCAATAGCAAAGCAGCGGGCCGTTGAGGTTGGCTTCGAGTTCGGCAAGGATTTTTTGTGTTTTGGAAAACAGTCGCGGCGGCTGTTTGACAGATATTTCGTTTTCGTTCATGGTGTTCTCCCTTTGTAAATCGACGGCAGGGCACGGGATGCCTGCGGTTTCGGCCGGGTTTGGCTTTCGAACAGGGCGGTTCCGAAACGGACGGGATTTTGGCCGGGCACTTCTATTGCCGTATCCAAACCCCGCCATTGCCGCACTATCGACCCGTCTCAAATTCGGACGAACCGTAAAGGCCGTTTTCGGGTTAATGAATTCCGTGAAGCAGTAATTTCTGTGTTTTTTATAGATTGTTTACAATAGCCGATAATTTCCATTAACAGTATAACAGATATTTACCGCGCGTGTCTGCCTGTCAGGCTGTTGGAAGGTACAGCCAATAGGCAAACGCGCCCAGTGCGGCACCGGCCGGCAGGTCGATGAGATAGTGCTGCTTGGTAAATATGCAGGAAATCGCGATTAAGACGGGAAAGAGGAATGCCCATCCGCCCATGACCGGCATGGCGTGCAGCGCAGTCAGCATGGCAACGGAAACGTGCATGCTGGGGAAGCAGTTGCTGGACTGGTCGAATTTCTGCACAAACTGTAAAAACCATTCCGACGGGGTTTTACCCGGATTGATATTGCGCCAGTGCGGCGGCGTGGAGACGGGGAACAGCCAAAAAAACAGCATCTGCATAAACAGTAGGACTAAGAAGCTGAAGGCCATCATGATGAAGTGGCGGTGGTCGGTCGCAATCAGGTTGAGGTAGAGGATGGCCGGATAGTAGAGGAAGCTGTACACCCACGACCAGCGCGGGCGGAAGGGGATTTCTTCATCGACGACGGAGTCCCATACGATGGGTTTGCGCAAGGGGTGCCGTTGGGTGAAGAAGTAAAATTGGTAGGCGCCGATAATCAATACGGCACTTAATATCAAATTTATAAAATAGTCGCTGAACGTCATGGGTTGGTTTCCTTAGGGGAAAAATTCAAATACAGTTGGTTGCTGTCGATTTCTGCCGAAACCAGCTTGTGGTTTGCGAACAGAGGCTTGATTTGGCCGAATACGGGCAGATTGACGCGGATTTGCTGCTTTTCCGCATCCCAATTCAATTTTTTGGTCCGAACCCGGCTGGCCAACATTTTGCCTGCCGTTTTGGCGATGGCGTTCAGGCCGAACGGAAGGCGGTAGCCAAACAAAAGGCCGTCATCATACACATGTTCCAAAACCAAATCCAAACCGACTTTGTCTTCGATGCGGATGGCGTTGCGGCCGGTTTGTATGATGCGGATGTGCCGTTCGGTTTGCCGGCAAATCATTTCTTCGATTTCATTCAGTGATTTTTTCCACTGCACGGGCTGTCCTTTCGGGCGGTTGCGGGTGAGGGCGGCTTGAGTGGTATTCATGCCGTTTTATGTATTGCTTGCGGATGGCGGTTTGATTTTTCAGACGGCCTTTTGCCGGATCGGTTCGATTTGGAGTGGTTGTTGCCTCAATGGGTTTGGTTGGCGATGTCTGTTTATGCGCCACTTTGTACAAGCTGTTTGTTGATGAAAGGCCGTCTGAAAGTAAGGTTTCGCTTTCAGACGGCCTCTTTATTTCCTTTTGTTTAATCAAACGTGATATTGGCGCGACAGTTCGTGTACGGTATCGACTAAGATTTTTGCGTGTTCGGGGTCGGCGTGTTGGTTGATGCCGTGTCCGAGGTTGAATACATGACCGCTGCCGTGTCCGTAATCGGCAAGGATGCGCGCGACTTCGGTGCGGATGGATTCAGGCGTACCAAAGAGGGCAAACGGGTCGAAGTTGCCTTGCAGGGCGACTTGGTTGCCGATGCGGCGGCGTGCTTCGCCGATGTTGCACGTCCAGTCCAAGCCCAATGCGTCTGCGCCGATTTCCGCCATGCTTTTCAGCCACAGCCCGCCGCCTTTGGCAAACACGATAACGGGAACGCGTCTGCCTTCGCTTTCGCGTTTCAATCCGGCAACGATTTGGCGGATATATTTGAGGCTGAACTCTTTAAACGCCGCATCGCTCAGGACGCCGCCCCAAGTGTCGAAAATCTGCACGGCCTGCGCGCCCGCGTCGATTTGGGCGTTGAGGTAGGCGGTAACGGCTTGGGCGTTGGTGTCGAGGATTTTGTGCAGCAAATCGGGACGCGAGTACATCATGGTTTTGATGGTGCGGAATTCTTTGCTGCTGCCGCCTTCGACCATATAGCAGGCGAGCGTGAACGGGCTGCCGGAGAAACCGATAAGCGGTACGCGGCCGTCCAATGCTTTGCGGATGGAGCCGACGGCGTCAAAGACGTATTGCAGTTTTTCCATATCGGGAACTTGCAGCTTGGCAATGTCGGCTTCGTGTTGCAAGGCGCGTTCGAATTTCGGACCTTCGCCTTCGGCAAAATACAGTCCCAAGCCCATTGCGTCGGGGACGGTCAGGATGTCGGAGAACAGAATCGCCGCATCCAAATCGAAGCGGTCTAAGGGCTGGATGGTGACTTCGGTCGCCAATTCGGTGTTTTTACACAAATCGAGGAAGCTGCCCGCTTTCGCGCGTGTGGCTTTGTATTCGGGCAGATAACGCCCCGCCTGACGCATCATCCAAATCGGCGTGTATTCGACGGGCTGTTTGAGCAGGGCGCGGAGGAAGGTGTCGTTTTTCAAGGTGGTCATAACTGTTGCCGGAGGGTGGGTTGGGAAAACGGACGGCCATTATAAACCACAGGTTCGGAAATCCGCACGTTTGCGGGAGGAGAGGCCGTCTGAAAGGCGCGTTTTGCGCCGTCGGATGCTTTGCGTATAATGGCCGCCTGCCAAAATCAAGGAATACCGTATGCTTATCCACCCGCAATTCAATCCTGCCGCTTTCGAACTCGGCCCGTTGGCCGTGCGCTGGTATGCACTCAGCTATATCGTTGGCTTCGTGCTGTTCATGTGGCTGGGCCGCCGCCGTATCCGTCAGGGTAATACGCCGTTTACGGCCGAAATGTTGGACGATTTTCTGACTTGGGGTGTGTTGGGTGTGATTTTGGGTGGACGGCTCGGTTTCGTGCTGTTTTATCAGCCGGAATACTATTTCAGCCACCCTGCGGAAATGATTAAGGTGTGGCAGGGCGGCATGTCGTTTCACGGCGGTTTTTTGGGCGTGGTTGCCGCCAGTTGGCTGTTTGCCCGCAGGAAGGGCTTGAAATGGATGCAAGTATTGGACTTTATCGCCCCCCTTGTGCCGCTCGGACTGGCTTCGGGGCGTATCGGCAATTTTATCAACGGCGAATTGTGGGGGCGGGTTACTGATCCGTCGAATTTCTGGGCGATGGGTTTCCCGCAGGCGGCGCAAGTCGATGCGCACTTGGCGCAAAGTAATCCGCAATGGGCGGAATGGCTGTTGCAATACGGCGCTCTGCCGCGTCATCCGTCGCAGTTGTACCAGTTTGCTTTAGAAGGTCTGATGCTGTTTGTGCTGGTGTGGTGGTTCTCGCGCAAACCCCGGCCGGTCGGGCAAACAGCTATGTTGTTTTTGGCGGGTTACGGCGTATTTCGCTTCATCGCCGAATATGCCCGCCAGCCCGACGACTATCTCGGCCTGCTGACTTTCGGTTTGTCGATGGGGCAGTGGTTGAGCTTGCCGATGGTGTTGTTAGGTGTGGCCGGTTTTGTCTATTTCGGTCAAAAAGGGAAGGATGTGCAGTAAAAGAGGCCGTCTGAAAACAACAAACCGGATGCGAGAGTGTCGGATACGCTTGCCAAGTTTGCCCGCCTTCGGCTACAATTCGCGCTTTCTCAAATACAGGCATGTAGCTCAGTTGGTTAGAGCACCACCTTGACATGGTGGGGGTCGTTGGTTCGAATCCAATCGTGCCTACCAAATTTTCCAAACGGCATTTTTTGCCGTTATTTTTTAATGTTTTGGAGCTTTTTGATGTTGAACATTACCTTGCCTGACGGCTCAGTCCGCCAGTACGAATCGCCCGTTACCGTGGCACAGATTGCCGCGTCTATCGGAGCAGGTTTGGCGAAGGCGACAGTGGCGGGTAAGGTAAACGGCAAATTGGTCGATGCGTGCGATCCGATTACCGAAGATTCAACCGTCCAAATCATTACCCCGAAAGATCAAGAAGGCGTTGAAATTATCCGCCACTCTTGCGCCCACCTTGTCGGTCATGCGGTCAAGCAACTTTATCCCAACGCAAAAATGGTTATCGGCCCCGTTATTGAAGAGGGCTTTTATTACGATATCGCGACGGAAAAACCGTTTACGCCTGAGGATGTTGCCGCTATCGAAGCGCGCATGAAAGAATTGATTGCACAAGATTATGATGTAATCAAAATTATGACTCCGCGTGCTGAAACCATCAAAATTTTCCAAGATCGCGGCGAAGAATACAAACTGCGCCTGATTGACGATATGCCCGAAGTTGAAGCAATGGGTATGTATCATCATCAGGAATATGTCGATATGTGCCGCGGTCCGCACGTTCCGAACACCCGTTTCCTGAAAAACTTCAAGTTGACCAAACTGGCAGGTGCATACTGGCGCGGCGACAGCAATAATGAAATGCTGCAACGTATTTACGGTACGGCTTGGGCGACAAAAGACGAATTAAGAGCCTATATCCAGCGTATCGAAGAAGCAGAAAAACGCGACCATCGCAAATTGGGCAAACAACTGGATTTGTTCCACTTGCAAGACGAAGCGCCGGGTATGGTGTTTTGGCATCCCAAAGGCTGGGCTTTGTGGCAGACTATCGAGCAGCATATGCGTAAAGAGCTGAATGCTGCCGGTTATAAAGAAGTCAAAACTCCCCAAATCATGGATAAAACCTTTTGGGAAAAATCCGGTCATTGGGATAACTACAAAGACAATATGTTTGTAACCAGCTCGGAAAAGCGCGAATACGCGGTTAAGCCGATGAACTGCCCGGGACATGTTCAGATTTTCAATAACGGTTTGCGCTCGTACCGTGATTTGCCGATGCGTTTGGCTGAATTTGGTTCTTGCCATCGCAACGAGCCGAGTGGTGCATTGCATGGACTGATGCGTGTTCGCGGTTTTGTACAAGACGATGCACATATTTTCTGTACCGAAGATCAAATCGTTAGCGAAGCGCGCGCATTCAATGAATTGTTGGTTCGTATTTACAAGCAATTTGGTTTCCACGATGTATCCGTCAAGCTTTCACTGCGTCCTGAAAAGCGCGCTGGTTCAGACGATGTATGGGATAAGGCAGAACAAGGTCTGCGCGAAGCATTGACTGCTTGCGGCGTGGAATGGGACGAGTTGCCGGGTGAAGGTGCGTTCTACGGACCTAAAATCGAATATCACGTTAAAGACGCATTGGGACGTTCTTGGCAGTGTGGTACGCTGCAACTGGACTTTGTATTGCCGGAACGCTTAGATGCAGAATATGTAACCGAAAACAATGACCGCGCCCGTCCGGTAATGTTGCACCGCGCCATTTTGGGTTCTTTGGAACGATTTATCGGTATTTTGATTGAAAACCATGCAGGTTCTTTCCCGTTGTGGTTGGCACCGGTTCAAATGGTGATTATGAATATCACCGAAAATCAAGCGGATTACTGCCGAGAAGTGGCTGCTAAATTGCAAGTCGCAGGCTTCCGTGTAGAGCTGGATTTGCGTAACGAAAAAATCGGTTACAAAATCCGTGATAACAGCCAATATCGCTTCCCTTATCAAATCGTTGTCGGCGATAAAGAGAAGCAAGAAAACAAAGTGGCCGTGCGCCGCAAAGCAGAAGACTTGGGTTCTTTGGATTTGGATGATTTCATTGCGCAACTGCAGCAAAAAATCTCAGACGCCCTCGTCAACCATTAATTTTTATAGGAGTATTCATCATCGCTCAGGAACGCGAAGCACGAATCAATGGCGAAATTACCGCCAAAGAAGTGCGTTTAATCAGTGAGTCAGGCGAACAGCTTGGTGTCGTATCGGTTCGTGAAGCTTTGGCTATGGCCGAAGAGCAGGATGTGGATTTGGTAGAGATTTCCCCTACTGCCAAACCGCCTGTATGCAAACTGATGGATTATGGTAAATATAAATACCAACAAGCCAAGAAACGCGACGAAGCCAAGAAAAACCAGAAGCAGGTACAAATTAAGGAAATCAAATTCCGCCCGGGTACCGATGAAGGCGATTATCAAATCAAAATGCGCAACATCAACCGCTTCTTGGATGACGGCGATAAAGTCAAAGTAACACTCCGTTTTCGCGGACGTGAAATGGCTCACCAGCAACTCGGTGCGCAACTTTTAGAGCGCGTGAAAGAGGATTTGGCGGAAGTAGCCCAAATCGAATCCTTCCCTAAAATGGAAGGCCGTCAAATGGTGATGATGATTGCACCGAAGAAAAAATAAAGTTATAATTCTCGGCTTACTCCGATTGCCGCTTCGGAGTAAGCTTTTGACTGGCGGCAAAAACCGTGGCATTTTGGGTTCAAGTGTTTGAAACCAATGTTTTAAAACCCCCTGATGCCTTATCTAATAACGAATGGAGTTTTCCCATGCCTAAAATGAAAACCAAGTCTAGCGCGAAAAAACGCTTCAAAGTACTGGGTAACGGCGGTGTAAAACGCGCTCATGCGTTCAAACGCCACATCTTGACTAAAAAGACCACTAAAAACAAACGCCAACTGCGCGGTACCTCGATGGTAAACGATCGCGATTTGGCTTCTGTTGCTAAAATGTTACCCTACGCTTAAGGAGTTTAGAATATGCCACGCGTAAAACGCGGTGTAACCGCTCGTGCCCGTCACCAAAAAATCTTCGCGTTAGCCAAAGGCTACCGCGGTCGTCGTAAAAACGTATACCGCGTTGCCAAGCAAGCGGTAATGAAAGCCGGTCAATACGCATACCGTGACCGTCGTCAACGCAAACGCCAATTCCGTCAATTGTGGATTGTCCGTATCAATGCAGGTGCCCGTGAAAATGGTCTGTCTTACAGCAAATTCATGAACGGTCTGAAACGCGCCTCTATCGAAATCGACCGCAAAGTATTGGCTGATCTGGCTGTATTTGATAAAGCAGCTTTTGCACAATTGGTTGAGAAAGCTAAAGCTGCTTTGGCTGCTTAATCCAAAAAAATTTGAAAAGGAAGCTACGGCTTCCTTTTTTCTTTGTCTAAAGAAAGTCTATGTGATTGATTTTCTTTCTTTAAAGTCTATTTTTTTAAATTGATTTGCGTTAAAATACGTCGATTCTATCAAACGGATTGGCCGTCAACGGATAAAAGGTCGTCTGAAAAGTTTGGCAACACCAAACCATACAGGCGACCTCATTGTTTCAGACGACCCATCATCAACCGACAGACGATAAAACCACTATGGAAAATGTAAACCGTATCGTTGCAGAAGGCATTGCCGCAGTAGAAGCCGCGCAAGACTTCAACGCTCTAGAACAGATCAAAGCCCGTTATCTTGGTAAAACCGGCGAATTGACCGGACTTCTGAAAACCTTAGGTCAAATGTCGCCTGAGGAGCGCAAAACCATAGGTGCCCATATCAATGAATGCAAAAACCAGTTTCAGACGGCCTTGAACAATAAACGTGATGCCCTCAACGAAGCCAAACTCCAAGCCCAGCTTGCCGCCGAAGCACTCGATATCACCGTGCCCGGACGCGCGCAGGAAAACGGCGGTCTGCATCCCGTAACCCTGACCTTGCAGCGCGTAGTCGAACTCTTTCACGGTATGGGTTTTGATGTGGCAGATGGCCCGGAAATCGAAGATGATTTCCACAACTTCCAAGCCCTGAATATCCCCGCAAATCATCCCGCCCGCGCCATGCAGGATACGTTCTACGTTGAAAACGGCGATGTTTTACGCACGCACACTTCCCCAATTCAAATCCGCTATATGCTCGACAAAAAAGAGCCGCCCATCCGCATTATCGCCCCCGGCCGCGTTTACCGCGTGGACAGCGACGCTACGCACTCGCCTATGTTCCACCAAGCTGAAGGCTTGTGGGTGGAAGAGGGTGTAACTTTCGCTGATTTGAAAGCCGTGTTCACCGATTTTATCCGCCGCTTTTTCGAACGCGATGATTTGCAGGTACGTTTCCGTCCGTCTTTCTTCCCGTTCACCGAACCGTCCGCTGAAATCGACATCATGGGCGAAAACGGCAAATGGCTGGAAGTCGGCGGTTGCGGTATGGTGCATCCTAACGTGTTGAAAAACGTGAATATCGATCCTGAAAAATACACCGGTTTCGCCTTCGGCATCGGCCTCGATCGTTTCGCTATGTTGCGTTACAACGTGAATGATTTGCGACTGTTTTTTGATAACGATTTGAACTTTTTGAAGCAGTTTGCGAAATGATCGTGCAGGTTGTCTAAAAATGAAAAAGCAGTCTGCGTCGCAGAAAGCTAAATAAGGCTACCTGAAAGCAACAGCCCCAACAAAGTTAAAAACCAGCCTGCGCCCCCAAACAACAGGTCGTCTGAAAACAAAATCTGATAAAAAGTTAATTAGTTGATTGAGAACATAACATGCAATTCTCCTACTCATGGCTGAAAACCCAAGCCGATACCGAACTTTCCGCCGATAAGCTGGAACATCTGTTAACCATGTCCGGCTTGGAAGTGGAAGAAGCTGAGACTGCCGCGCCGGCGTTTACGGGCGTGGTGATTGCCGAAGTGAAATCCGTTGAAAAACATCCAGATGCCGACCGTTTGAACGTTACCCAAGTCGATGCGGGTACGGGCGAGTTGGTGCAGATTGTGTGTGGTGCGCCGAATGTGAAAGCGGGCATCAAAGTGCCGTGTTCGCTACCGGGTGCGGTGTTGCCGGGCAATTTCAAAATCAAACCGACCAAGATGCGCGGCGTGGTGTCGAACGGGATGTTGTGTTCCACCGACGAACTCGGTTTGCCTGACGACGGCGTGAACGGTCTGCACATTCTGCCGCAAGACGCTCCCGTTGGCGCAAACATCCGCGAATATCTGGATTTGGACGATACGGTATTCACGCTGAAAATTACGCCGAACCGTGCCGACTGCCTGAGCATTAAAGGCATTGCGCGCGAAGTATCCGCGCTGACGGGTTGCGCGTTTAAGCAGCCTGCAATCCATGCCGCACCCATCACGGGCAGCCGCAAACAGCCTGTGCAGATTGATGCGCCTGCCGATTGCGGCCGCTTTATCAGCCGCGTGATTGAAAACGTGAATGCGCGCGCCGCTACGCCGGATTGGATGAAGCAGCGTTTGGAGCGCAGCGGTATCCGCAGCCTTTCCGCTCTGGTGGACATTGGCAATTATGTGATGCTGGAAATTGGTCAGCCGATGCATATTTTCGATGCCGACAAACTTTCAGGCAGCCTGCACATCCGCCGCGCGCGTGAAGGTGAAACGTTGGAATGCCTGAACGAGAAAACCGTCTCCCTGTCTGAAAACACGCTGGTAGTTGCCGATGAAAAAGGTGCGTTGAGTTTGGCGGGACTGATGGGCGGCGCGGCAAGCGCGGTTTCAGACGACACGCAAAATATCGTGCTGGAAGCGGCTTGGTTTGCGCCTGAAATCATTGCCGGCAAATCGCGCCAATACGGTTTTGGTTCGGATTCGTCGTTCCGCTTTGAGCGCGGCGTGGATTACCGTTTGCAGACTGATGCTATCGAACGCGCTACCGAATTGGTTTTGCAAATCTGCGGCGGTGCGGCAGGCGAAATGTTGGAAGCGTTGGGCAGGCTACCTGAAAACAAACAGGTCGAATTGCGTTTGGGTCGTCTGAAAACCGTGTTGGGCGTGGACATCCCTGCCGAACAGGTGGAAACCATTTTGCAGCACTTGGGCTTGCAGCCTGAAAAAACGGCGGAAGGCTTCCGCGTTACCGCGCCGAGTTTCCGTTTCGACATCGAAATCGAAGCCGATTTGATTGAAGAAATTGGTCGCGTTTACGGCTATGAAAATATCTCCGACGATTACACGTCAGGTCGTCTGAAAATGTTGGAACTGCCCGAAACCCGCCGTCCGCGTTTTGCCGTTTATAATGAAATGGCGGCGCGCGGCTACCGCGAAGTCGTCAGCTACGCCTTCGTTGACGAGCAATGGGAGCTCGATTTTGCCGCCAACGCCAATCCCATCCGCCTGCAAAACCCGCTGGCGGCGCAGTATGCCGTGATGCGCTCCACGCTCATCGGCGGCTTGGTGGAAATTCTGCAAAACAATCTGAACCGCAAACAAAACCGCGTGCGCGTGTTTGAAATCGCCCGCGTGTTCAGCAAAGGTTCAGACGGCCAGTTTGTACAAAACGAACGCATCGGCGGCTTGTGGTACGGCGCGGCGATGCCCGAACAATGGGGCGAGAAAACGCGCAACGCGGATTTTTACGACATCAAGGCGGATGTGGAAAATCTGTTAAAAAACAAACTAGTTGAGTTTGTCAAAACCGAACATCCCGCCTTGCATCCCGGCCGCGCCGCCGATATCGTTTCAGACGGCCAGGTCATCGGCTTTGTCGGCGAATTGCATCCGAAATGGCTGCAAAAATACGACTTGACGCAAGCGCCGTTGGTATTTGAAATCGACATGGCTGCCGTGTTGGAACGCGAAAAAACGCGTTATCAGGCAGTATCGAAATTCCAGCCGGTGCGCAGGGATTTGGCGTTTGTGATGCCCGAAGCCACCACCTTCGAGCAGTTGCAGGCTGCTTTGACCACCGTGTGCGAGCCTATGTTGCGCGAAATTACGTTGTTTGACGTATATCGTGGTGCAGGCCTCCCGAAAAACCACAAAAGCATGGCGTTGAAAGTCATCCTGCAAAGCACGGAAGACACGCTGACCGACGAAGTGGTCGAACCGATTGTGGCCGAACTGGTGGTGGCGGCGGAAGGCATCGGCGCGAGGTTGCGGGCGTAGCCAAGCGGTTTTGACGAGTTGAAGGCAGATGATTTCCGGAGGCGGCCGACACTCTGCCTTTTTATGAATGCAAGTCCATATTTTCTTGAATATGAAAAATATTTTTGCGATAATCCGCCCTTTGTCGCAAACAAAAGGTAAAAGATAATGACACTGACAAAAGCAGAATTGGCCGATATTTTGGTTGAAAAGGTAAGCAGCGTAACGAAGAACGATGCCAAAGAAATTGTCGAGCTGTTTTTTGAGGAAATCCGCACTACATTGGAACGCGGTGAAGAAATCAAGATTTCCGGTTTTGGCAACTTCCAGTTGCGCGACAAACCGCAACGCCCCGGCCGCAATCCCAAAACAGGTGAAGAAGTGCCGATTTCAGCACGCCGCGTAGTAACTTTCCATGCCAGCCAAAAATTGAAAGGCATGGTGGAACATTATTATGACAAACAGCAGCAACGATAATTTGCCGCCGATCCCGGCCAAACGTTATTTCAGTTTGGAAGAATTGTGCGAACTGGCTCGAATCAATCCGGCCCAGTTTGCCGATTGGCAGCATGAGCACGGTTTGGTCATCGGATATGGCGGTAATGTTTATACCCGTTCCGATGTCGTGAAAATCAGGCAGTTATGTGCGACTTTTTCGCCGTTTGTCGATACGTTTAACCGCAACGGGTTGGATGCGGCCGGTAATCCGGCGGCAACTGCCGAAGAAATGACCGTCGGCTTGGCGGCATTGTTGGATAGGATTGAGAAAGCACTTGCCAGCAAAGTGTAATTTCCCTATAATCCGCATCCTTATTTCGTCGGAGTGTGGCGCAGTCTGGTAGCGCACTTGCATGGGGTGCAAGGGGTCGAAGGTTCGAATCCTTTCACTCCGACCAAAAATATAAAAGGCTTGGTAATTTTTACCAAGCCTTTTCCCTTTTCTGGCTTGGGAAGGTGTTTCAGACGGCCTCTATTTTCGTTGGATTGAATTTTCTGATTCGTTTGCATTTTTCTATATGATTGTTTTGATGACGCATTGTTGCGTTAGCTGCGCTGTATCGTATTGGAAAGGTTTTAGTCCGCATAAGAAGTGAGCAGTGGCATGATGCCGTTTTGTTCCAATGCAATTTGCAGTTTGAGTTCTTCCAATTTTCGGCAAATACGTTCGGTAACGGCTTCTGCCTGTTGGAAATGTTTTGTTGTGATTTTTTGATCGGAGATGCCGAATAATGCGAGCTCCAGCAGGCGTTCGGCATGAATGTTCGGGCGGTAGGTGTGGCGAACGGCGGCATCTTGTTCTCCGAATAACGTGCCGACCACGCTGTTGCGGGTTAAGGCAATGCCCAAAGCGGCATCTTCTCCGCCGAAAGTTCGGAATATTTCGTCTTGTGGGAAACCGCCGCAGGCAAGCAGGGTATTCCGGCGGAAAACCGTGTTGCCGCCTACGGTCATTTCCAGCTGCTGCCATGCCCGATTGAAGTCGGGATGGGTGAGATAACGGTCGGGGAAGCCTGTCGGGCGCAGTTTCAGCCGAACCAGGCTCAGGTAGGTAAATCGGCTTAATGCCGTATAGGCGGGGAGAAGGGCTGAAACCTCGTATGCATCGTCGGCATCGAGAAAGGCGGTAAAGTCGGCCCGGCTTTGCAGTGCGCCCCAGTTGCGTGCGCGTGCTGCGCCGCCGTTGGACGGCAGATATTCGCAACGGATTTGCGGATATTGTGCCGCCAATTCCCGCATGATGTCGGGTGTGCCGTCGTCGGAAGCGTCGTCCACCAGCCAAACGGTTTGGACGACGCTTTGGGCAAGCGCGCTTTCGGCGGCCGCGCGTAATGTGTTTGCTGCGTTGTAGCAGGGGATGATAACGTCTAAGGTCGGCTGCATGATGAAGTCCCTAAGGAGGCCGTCTGAAAAGCCGTTTTGGTTTTCAGACGGCCTTGAAGGTTAATCGGGCGGTATGGAGCAAGCTTGGGTAAGACGGGGTAAACGGGCGAAACCAAGGCAGGGGGCTGTACCGGTTGGGGGGTCACTATCATTTTTCAGACGGCTTCTTATTGTAACAAGCTTTATATCAAGGCCTGCCGTGTTTTTGTCTTCAAGCGGCATCTTCCGTTTTGAATCTGCCGTGCCGGTTGGGGGGCGAAACTCTGCTTGGAAAATTAAACGTAGGCAGCCTCACGGGGAGGCCGTCTGAAAAGTTTGCCGCGGTTCAATCCGTCAAGAAAGGATATGCAATGAAACTTTATGCTTTGGCTTACTGTATATTGGCCTTATCCGCCCAGGCTGTTCGGGCTGATGCCTTTTTGCCCGTCCCGGATAAGTATGAAAACTCGTTTATTCATACCGCCGCTTTTACTCCGGTGGGCGAACATACCACGGAATGGTCGGAAAAATCCCGTCCTGATGTGCGCCGATATAAGACGGCGGCCGAATATGCCATTGCCTCGAGCCGTGCCAGATATGCCGATTTGGACAGTCTGAAAAAAGCGGTTACGCAAGACTGTGTCGTTTTATATGATAAACAGCATGATGCAGCCTGCAAATGTGCAGTCGCCAGGACCGACTGGAAAAGCTATGCCGCCGTAGAACTGGCTATGTTGCAGGAGCAGGATGCCAGCCTGGAACTCAACAGGTTGTGGAATGAAACGCGCCGTATGGAAGCACAATGCAAATTGCCCGCTATGCCGCGTTATGCCTTTTAACGGACGACTGTTTTTTCAGACGGCCTCACATTCGGCGAATCAATCAAAATCAGGACGGCTGACTGACATAGCTTTTCTTGTTGTTGATTAAACATAAAAAAGCAACGGATAAACCGTTGCTTTTTTGTTTGCACTGCGAATCTTACAAACTGCCCAACACGATGCGCAACACGCGGCGCAGGGGTTCGGCTGCGCCCCATAAGAGCTGGTCGCCGACGGTGAACGCGCTGATGTATTCGCCGCCCATGCCCAGTTTGCGGATGCGTCCGACGGGGACGGACAGCGTGCCGGTGACTTTGGCGGGCGTCAGCTCGTGGATGCTGGCTTCTTTTTCGTTGGGGATGACTTTCACCCAGTCGTTCGAGCCTGCCAAAATCGCTTCGATTTCGGAAACGGGCAGGTCTTTTTTCAGCTTCAGGGTGATGGCTTGGCTGTGGCAGCGCATAGAGCCGATGCGGACGCACAAACCGTCGATTACGGTCGGATTGTCGCTGCGGCCGAGGATTTTGTTGGTTTCCACGCCGCCTTTCCATTCTTCTTTGGACTGGCCGTTGCCCAAATCCACGTCAATCCATGGAATCAGGCTGCCGGCGAGCGGTACGCCGAAGTTGGCTTTCGGGTAGTCTTCGCTGCGCAGGAAATCGGACACTTTGCGGTCGATGTCGAGAATCGCGCTGGAAGGATTGGCAAGCTCGTCCGCCACTTGGGCATGAATCGCGCCCATGCCGCTGATGAGTTCGCGCATGTTTTTCGCGCCCGCGCCGGAAGCGGCTTGGTAGGTCATGCTGGTCGCCCATTCGACCAAATCGTTTTGGAACAGGCCGCCCAGCGCCATCAGCATCAGGGAGACGGTGCAGTTGCCGCCGATGTAGTTTTTCACGCCGTTTTTGAGGCCGTCGTCGATGACGTTGCGGTTGACGGGGTCGAGGACGATAATCGCGTCGTCTTTCATGCGCAGGGAGGACGCCGCGTCAATCCAGTAGCCGTTCCAGCCGCTGTCGCGCAGGGGTTGGAATACGGATTTGGTGTAATCGCCGCCTTGGCAGGTTACGATGATGTCCATTTTCGCCAGCTCGGCAACGTCGTTCGCGTCCAATAATGTTTTAGCCGCCTGACCGAAATCAGGTGCCGCGCCGCCGACGTTGGATGTGGTGAAGAAGAACGCTTCGGGAATGTGGGCGAAGTCGTTTTCTTCTTTCATACGCTGCATCAAAACCGAACCGACCATGCCGCGCCAGCCGACGAAACCTACTTTCATGATTAATCTCCGTGTTTGAGTTTGTGCCGTACCGCAGATAAGGCAGCCTCTATCCGGGCTGTTTTGCGGTTGCAGGGGGAAATGCGCTTTTTAAACCTGCCTTGTGGAAAAGTAAAGTTTTTTCGTAAATTGTTTACAAAGTGTGCGGCAGGGCGTGGCATTTTGACTTCGGCAGGGTTTGTTTTCAGGCGGCCTATTTATGTCTTATGTCTTTGGGCAGAGTGCGTGATGGGTGCGTAGCACTAAGGGGGTGTTGAGGCCGTCTGAAAAAGCCGTTGGATAAGGTTGTAAGGTTTTGAATCCGTAAGAGATGATGTTTTCAGACGGCCTGTTGGGTATAGGCCGTCTGAAAGTTTGGCGGCGCCGGGCGGGTTTATACGGTCTGCGAGTATTGGGCGGTGGTTTCGCGGTGGCGCAGGTGGTAGTCGAATACCATGGCGATGTTGCGGATGAGGAAGCGGCCTTTGGGTGTTACCTGCAAGCTGTGCCTGTGCAGTTGGACCAGCCCCAGTTGCGCCATTTGTTTCAGGTCTTCCAATTCGGTGGCGAAATATTGTTCGAAAGGTATGCCGAAGATGTCTTGGTAAACGTGGAAGTCGAGGGCGAAACGGCACATCAAGTCCTGAATGATGTTGCGGCGCAGGATGTCGTCTTTGTTCAGTCGGTAGCCGCGCATAATCGGCAGGCGGCCTTGGTCGATGGCGGCGTAGTAGTCGGTGATGTTGCGTTCGTTTTGTTCGTAGGTGCTGCCGATTTTGCCGATGGCGGATACGCCGATGGGGATGAGGTCGCAGTCGGCATAGGTGGAATAGCCTTGGAAGTTGCGTTGCAAAAAGCCTTCGCGCAGGGCAACCGAAAGTTCGTCGTCGGGTTTGGCGAAATGGTCCATGCCGATGAAGACGTAGCCTGCTTCGGTCAGGCGTTGCACGGCGTATTGCAGGATGTCGAGTTTTTCTTCGCTGCTGGGAACAGCGTCGGTGTCGATGCGGCGTTGGGGTTTGAATATGTGTGGCAGGTGGGCGTAGTGGTAGAGCGCGAGGCGGTCGGGGTCCAGGCCCAATACGGTGTCTATGGTGGGTTTGATGCTTTCTAGCGATTGGTGCGGCAGGCCGTAAATCAAATCGACGCTGACGGATTTGAAACCGGCTTCGCGGGCGGCATCGATGACGGTGCGTGTTTCTTCAACGGTTTGGATGCGGTTTACGGCCTGCTGCACTTTGGGATCGAAATCCTGTATGCCGACGCTCATGCGGTTGAAGCCCAGCCTGCCAAGATGCAGGACGGTTTCCCGGCTGACTTTGCGCGGGTCGATTTCGATGGAGTATTCGCCGTCGGGAAGCAGGTTGAAATGGCGGTGTATCATGGAGAATACGCGGTCGAGTTGGCCGTCTGAAAGAAAGGTGGGCGTGCCGCCGCCGAAGTGGAGTTGCGCCAAAGGCTGTTTGCCGTTCAGGTGCGGGGCGAGCAAGTCCATTTCGCGTTCGAGGTAGTTCAGGTATTCGTCGGCGCGGGTTTTGTCTTTTGTGATGATTTTGTTGCAGCCGCAGTAGTAGCAGATGGTGTCGCAAAAGGGGATGTGGATGTAGAGCGACAGAGGTTTGTTCAACGCGCCTGCCTGCCGCAGTTCCAATGTTCGGATGTATTCTTGCCCGTTAAAATCTTTATGGAAGCGGTCTGCCGTCGGGTAGGAAGTGTAACGCGGACCGCTGGCGGGCAGCGAGGCGATGAGTTCCCGGTCGAATTCGGGTTGTTCGTCGTTAGAAATTCGGATAATTTTCATGAGGGTAAGGTTTGATATTGGTCAAGTTTGTAGTTGTTTGTTAGAATCGCATAAAGCTGGCGGATACGCCTTGATGTGAGTCAAGACCGAATTGTATACAGTTTGTCTGGCATACAACAATAAGGATATATTACATGGGTGCACATACTTTGTTACAACCGATGAAAACACTCTGTTCGACGTGTTCGCTGCGCGAGTTGTGCCTGCCTGTAGGATTGCGGCCGGATGAGTTTGAGCAGTTGGATACGGTCATCAAACAGAGCCACAGGTTGAAAAAAGGTGAGTTTTTATTCCGGTCGGGTGAATCCTTCCATTCGCTGTATGCGATACGTACCGGCTTTTTTAAAACAACGGTTGCCTCCCAAGACGGTCGGGATCAGGTTACCGGTTTTTTTATGTCGGGCGAATTGATTGGGATGGACGGCATTTGTACGCATTCCCATAGCTGCGATGCGGTGGCTTTGGAAGACAGTGAGGTGTGCGAGTTGCCTTTCGGGCATATGGAGGCGTTGAGTAAGGAAATCCCGAGCATTCAAACGCATTTTTTCCGCTTGATGAGCAGGGAGATTGTTCGTGATCAGGGCGTGATGCTGTTGCTGGGCAATATGCGGGCGGAAGAGCGGATTGCGGCGTTTTTGCTGAATTTGTCGCAGCGTCTGCATCATCGGGGGTTTGCCGCCAATGATTTTATTTTAAGGATGTCCCGCGAGGAAATCGGCAGCTATTTGGGTTTGAAGCTGGAAACGGTCAGTAGGACGTTATCGAGATTTCATCAGGAAGGGTTGATTGTGGTTGAGCATAAGCACATCAGGCTGCTGAAGCCGGAAATGTTAAATCAGATGGTATCGGGCGGCTCTCACGCCGTCTGAAAAAAACACAGAACTTTTGGGTTCTGTGTTTTTTGTTTGTCGTTTTAAATGGAAAAATCTTCGATAACCGGCGCGTACAACAGTTGGTCTAATCTTTCTTTCGTCAGGCTTGGATTGAATAAGCCGATAAAGTCATAGATATATCCGCGCAAATAGCTGTCCGGTCGGAATAACAGGCCGGAATAGCAGGGTTCAATCAGCTGCGAGATGTCGATTAAGGTCAAATCCGAATCGGTTTTCGGTTCGTAGGCCGCTTTGGCCATAATTCCAATGCCGAGTCCGAGTTTGACATAAGTTTTAAGCACGTCATTGTCTGCAACCAAAAGTGCGGCATTCGGCGGCGGTATGTCTGCCTTATGGAATGCACGGACAATATTGGTTCCTTGGTTGAAGGCAAATTCATAGGTGATTAAAGGATATTGGGTAATCAGGGGGAGGGTGAGTGCGCCTTTGTGGTCAAGAAGGGGATGGTCGTTCGGGACAATAAGCCCGTAATGCCAGCGGAAGCACGGAATATTGCGTAATTCTTCAACTGTTCCGGGCAATTCCGGCGTGATGGCGAAATCGACTTTCCCTTCAGAAACCATTTGCTGTATATCGGAAGGCGTCCCTTGCTTGATATTCAGGCTGACTTTGGGATACATGCCGATAAATTCCGCAATGATGGGCGGCAATATGTAGCGTGCCAAAGTATGCGTGGTGGCTATGGTTAAAACGCCGTTATCCTGTTTGGTAAACTCATAACCGATGTTTTTGATGTTTTGGATGTCGTGGAGGATGCGCTCTGCCGTTTGCAGCACAGCCTTGCCTGGTTGTGACACGGATATAATCCGTTTGCCGCTACGGATAAAAATCTGAATGCCCAGTTCTTCTTCCAAGAGCCGTATTTGTTTTGATACGCCGGGCTGAGAAGTAAACAGGGCCTCGGCAGCTTCGGAAACGTTCAGATTATGCCGGTAAACTTCAAGTGCGTAACGTAATTGTTGTAATTTCATAATGTTGAAGAATGATTCGGATGAAAGGGTAGGGCTGTTTTGAGAGCGTGAATGTAACATAAAAACAAACTTAAATTAAGAAATGACCGCTTGCGGCGATTATTTTGGTAAATCGCCAGCGAATCGGGAGAAGGGCGTAAAACAGATTGGGATTATCCAAAGATGTAATTTCTTGTTGCTTTTGTGCAACTGGGAGTGGCAAGAGTAGTACTTTCACCAGTAAATGAATGACACGGAATTGATTTTTCGGCATGATGCACAGCTAGGAAGCAGGCGGCCTTCGGGCAATTTTTAATGGGATATTGACAGTTTGTGTCGGGTTTTTTTATAGTACGACCTTAGATATTCTGGTTGCCGTTAAGTTCAGCGGCCTGTTATGTTGTGCTTTGTAATGGTCTTTGGGTCATTGCATTAACAATCTTTGATGAGGGAATAATAATGACCAAACAGCTTAAATTAGGTGCATTAATCGTTGCCGCTATTGCTTCGGCCAATACTCTTGCCGCCAGCGAGCCGCATACCAAACACGGATATGTCGTTAGCCGTGAATCTCAAGAAATTGTTCGTAACAATTACGAAGAATGCTGGAAAACCACTTATTTTGATAAGGAAACACAAGGCCGTGTTGAGTGCGGTGATGCGGTTGCTCAAGCTCCTGCCGCCCCTGAGTATGTAGACGAGACTGTTTCTTTGTCAGCTAAAACTCTGTTTAACTTCGATAAAGACAATCTGCGTCCTCAGGCTATTGAAACCCTGAATAGCTTGGCTGCCCGTTTGTCTGATGCTAACGTTCAGGCTGTTCGTGTTGAAGGTCATACTGACTTTATGGGTTCAGAGCAATACAACCAAGCTTTGTCTGAGCGTCGTGCCAATGCTGTAGCGAACTACTTGGTTAACCAAGGCGTACCCGCAGGCAAGATTTCTGCTGTAGGTTTAGGTGAGTCTCAAGCTCAAATGACCACTACTTGTGAAGCTGAAGTTTCCAAACTGGGCAAAAAAGTATCTAAAGCCAAAAAACGCGCTGCTCTGATTGCATGTATCGAACCTGATCGCCGTGTAGACGTTAAGATCCGCAGCTTGGTACAAAAACAAGTTTCTGTCGGTTCTGAAGCCGTTGGTGAGCGTCCTGCCAGTGACAGCCACTGGTTGCCTGGCGAAAGATCAGACATCCACGGTTACACTCGCTGGTAAGATGATTTTTGAAAACCCCGCAAATTTGCGGGGTTTTTTTATTGTTACGTCAGGTGCGGCATAGGTATTTCACTTTTATTACTCCTGTTAAAGTGGGAGTAATGAATCTAATATGTGGATGTTGGAATTGGTGATTTGGCAGATCAACTTATTTTCCGTTACGTTTCAAGTTTGTTCGGCCGTACTGCTTTTACTGTTTAACACTTGTTGCTATGTATCAATTATTAGTCAATCCATCACGTATCTTTTATTTAGTGATTCCGCAATAGTGGTTGGTGTGTGCGAGTTTCAAATAACAAGAGGAATAGAATGAACGAGTTTAATTTTATAGAGCAATACCTTATTAAAAATCAGGGCGATTCATCGGTATTGTTGGGTATTGGAGATGATGCTGCGATTGTCCGTCCGAGACCTGATTGGGATCTGTGCATCAGCAGTGATATGTTGTTGGCCGGGCGGCATTTTTTCGTTGATACAAAACCCGAAGACTTGGCGCATAAGGTCTTGTCGGTTAATTTATCCGACATGGCGGCGATGGGTGCGGTGCCGAAGTGGGTGCTTTTAAGTGTGGCGTTGCCCGTTTTGGATAAGGATTGGTTGAAGTCTTTTTGCAATCGTTTTTATGCACTGTGTGATGAATATGGCGTTTCTTTGATCGGCGGAGATACGACTAAAGGGGATTGGGTATTTAATGTAACGATTTTCGGCGAAGTGCCGAAAGGGCATGGTTTGTTGCGTTGTGCAGCCCGAGAAGGCGATGATGTTTGGGTTTCGGGCCGACTCGGTTCTGCGGCAGCGGCATTGCAACATTTGCTGGGTAATTTTGTTTTGCCTCAGGCTGTATTCCAGCAATGCGAGCAGGCTTTGCTGCGGCCGATTCCAAGGGTAGGTTTGGGACAGTCTTTGCTGGCGGAGGCTCATGCGGCGCAGGATATTTCAGACGGCCTGATACAGGATTTGGGACATATCCTAGATGCTTCGGGAGCGGGGGCTGAGATTTTTTGGCAGGATATTCCCGTGTTGCCTGAATTAAGGGATTGCCTGTCATCAAAACAATTGCACCAGTGTGTTTTGGCGGGCGGAGATGATTATGAACTGCTGTTTACCGCGGATGCCGGGCGGCGTGGACAGATTGAAGCGTTAGCCCGGCAGTACGGCGTGCCCGTCAGTAGGATAGGAAGGGTGGTGGCGGGCAAAGGTATCCGTATTTGGGATGAAGAAGGCAGGGAGATTACATTGGAAAAATATGGTTTTGATCATTTTGCCTGAACTTTTTGCTATTTTTAAAAGCAATAAAGAATTTTTTAGCCAGTTTGTTGCGCTTGTATAAAAGTCGCAAGCTATGTTGTGAGTAAAGCATTTATTTCATTTTGAGGCCGTCTGAAAATTTACGGTGAAACAGGCGGGAGTATGGGTTTGTTCGACGGGTCTGCAAAATCTGCCGGTTGCCGTGGTTGCCATGATTGTTGTTTGTCTGTTGGGATGTTGGCGGGAAGAGGTGGTTGGGCCCATTCCCAGCCGGGTGCATTTTGCCCGCCAATCGGATGCCTGCCTTGAATGCCGACATATGAGTCCAAATCACGCACGGCAGTTTGCGTGGTGTTTTGGCCGTTCCAGCGGAAGCGTCCGCTTTCAATGCCGCTGCCGAGGCTGCCGTAGAAGCGCACTTCGGCTGAAGCGTAGGCTGAAAGTAACAGAATACATAACATCAAGTTTCGCATCATGATTCCTTTAACGGATGATGTCGGGGCGGGCGGCAAACCATGCCAACACGCATTCGGCAAGCATCAGCACGCTTAAAACGGATAATGATGCCGACCACGAACCGGAAACATCGTAAAGCAGACCCATGCCGAGCGGACCGACGGCGGCAATGGAATAACCGACGGTTTGCGCCATGCCGGAGAGGGCTGCGGCGGTACGGCTATCGGATGAACGGAGTGCGAAAAGCATTAAAGCGGACGCGAAGCAGCCCGAAGTGCCCGCACCGGCCAAGAGAATCCACAGTGGGGCGGTGCCTGCCGGCATCAGCCACAAGCCCGAGATGCCCGCCAGCATCATCAGGCTTAAGCCGAGATTGAACCACTGCCTGTGCCTGATGCGGGCGAACAGAAACGATGCCGACAGGCTGCCGGCCAGGGAGCCGATTTGAAACAAGGCGACATAATTGCCTGCGGCGGCGGTTCCTATGCCTTTTTCCATCAGCACCGAAGGCAGGAAATTGACCAGCGAATAAAACAGAAGGGACTGCAAACCCATAAACGCGCTGAGGCACCACGCCGGACGCAGCCGCCATATATTGCCTGTGAGGCCGTCTGAAAGCATATTTTCAGACGGCCTTTCCGCACCCGCGCGGCGCGCTATGGCCAGCCATACGCATAATGCGGCCGTTGCGGGCAGCAGCCATACCGCCAGCGACCATTGCCAGCCCGCATATTCCGCCAGCGGAACGGAAGCCGATGCGGCCAGGGCCGAAGACAATGCCATGACCACCGATAGCGTGCCAACCGCCAAGCCGACCCGGCCGGGAAGATTGCGTTTTGCCAGCGCGGGCAGCAGCACGTTGCCCATGGCGATGGCGGCAGCCAACAGCAGCGTCCCTCCCGCCAGCAGGCTTTCAGACGGCTCCGACGAGCGGCAAACCAGTGCGACAATCATCAAGGCAAGGGATGCGGCCAATACGCGCTCCATGCCGAAACGCCGCGCCGCTTTCGGCGCGAAAGGCGAAAACAGCGCGAAAGCCAGCATGGGCAGGGCGGCCGCAATGCCCATAAACGTGCCTGAAGTCCGCAAATCGGCCTGTATCATCCCGACCAAAGGGCCGAGTGCGGCCAAGGGCGCGCGCAGGTTGGCGGCCAGCAGGGCGACGGCAATCAGCAGCAGGCCGAGGGGCAGGGCGGCGGCGGGGCGGTTTTTTTGTTTCATACGGTCATAAACGTATTGGGGAATGGTTTGGTTTTAATCAGGGAGATAACTGATTCGGTATTTTGGCGCATGAGGAAGGCGTGTTTGAAATCGCAAGCGAAATCAAGCGGTTTGCCTATTGCAGTGTAATGGAAAAGGCGTGTGTCTGCCAGATTGGTTTTCAGACGGCCTGATTTGTCGATTTGAGGCTGTGCCCATCAAATTTTTTAAATGAGTGGTTTGCAGAATACCGTTTGTCGCAGATACGTCTTTCAGACGGCCTGACGACGGCGGAAAGAGTTGCTTTTTGATTTCTTTGGCCGCTTTCTGCCTGTCGGTTTGCGCCGTTGTTTCGTTAGCTTCGTTAAAACAGTTTGTTGGAGTCGAGCAGCAGGGTAACCGGGCCGTCGTTGCACAGCGTAATCTGCATATGGGTTTGAAAGCGGCCGGTTTCCACCGTCAGGCCGTGTCCGCGCAGCAAATCCGCCACGGCCTGATAAAGGCGTTCGGCCTGTTCGGGGCGTGCGGCGGCGGAAAAAGAAGGGCGGCGGCCGTTGCGGGCATCGGCGTAGAGTGTGAATTGCGAAACCAGCAGCACCGCGCCGCCGGTGTCTTGCAGCGAGCGGTTCAATTTGCCGTCGCCGTCTTCAAAAATCCGCAAGGTGGCGATTTTGTCGGCGATGTAGCGGGCATCGGCGTCGGTGTCTTCCGTGCCGACACCCAGCAGCACCGTGAGGCCGTCTGAAATCCGTCCGGCGGTTTCACGGGTGTTTCCGTTTAAAACATCTACTTCGGCATGGGTAACTTTTTGAATCACGGCGCGCATATTCGGGCTTTCGGTTCGGGCCGTCTGAAAAGGTATTTCGGCGGACGGACGGTTTCGGATTGAGGGTTGGGGCGGGCGTTTTCAGACGGCCTTCGGGCCGCAAACGCGGCATTGCCGGTTTTTTGTCAAAGCAAAAGACTGCCAACGGCCGCTCAGGGCATTATAAACGTGCAACCGGCCGTATTTCTGAGGCTCGGTGCCGAGTAGGATTTTCAAGGCTTCGGCGGCCTGCATGCTGCCGATGACGCCGACCAGCGGCGAGAATACGCCGAACAGGGCGCATGCCCCGTCGTCGGCCTGCCCGTCGTCAAATAAGCAAGCGTAGCAGGGAGAGCCGGAGAGGTCGGGACGGTAGACGGCCAGCTGGCCGTCGAAGCGGGCTGCCGCGCCGGAAACCAAGGGTTTGGCCGCCGCCACGCACGCGCGGTTGAGGGCTTGGCGGGTGGCGAAATTGTCGCTGCAATCGAGCACGACATCTGCGCGGCGGACTTGTTCCGCCAGTTCGTCGCCGTCCAGATAATGCGGCAGGGCAACGGTTTCGCAGCGGCTGTTGATGCTTTTCAGACGGCCTGACAAGGTTTCGGCCTTGTTGCGGCCGATGTCGCTTTCATTGAAGGCGGTTTGCCGTTGCAGATTGGTTTCATCGACTTCGTCGTGGTCGGCCAAAATCAGACGGCCCACACCCGCCGCAGCCAGAAACGGCAGGGCGGCCGCCCCCAAGCCGCCGCAGCCGATGACCAATGCGGCGGACGATAAAAGTTTTTCCTGCCCTTCGATACCGATTTCGTCGAGCAGGATGTGGCGGCTGTAGCGTAAGAGGTCGCGGTCGTCCATTACAGGCTCAGGTTCTCGTATTCGTTGGCGAAAATAAACGGGCTACTTTTTCCGTCGTGCTGTTCGAGCAGGTGGACTTGGGTCAGAATCATGGTTTTGTCGTGATGCCGCAATGCGCTGTAAATCGACAGCAGGGCGGCATTCACGCCCGATAAGGCCTCCATTTCGAGGCTGTCGGCGTCGTTTGAGGAAACGCTGACCGTTACGCCGATGCGGCTGAGTGCGGCATCGAAGTCGAACTGTACTTTGACATCGGTCAGTCGCGCGGGCAGATGCATCGGCAGCAGCAGGCCGGCTTGTTTGCAGCCGTGTATGGCGGACATGCGGGCGGTGGCTAGGATTTCGCTTTTCCGCAACGGTTCGTCGTCTAGCGCGGCAAACGTTTGCGGGTTGAGGTTGATGTCGCCGCAGGCAATGGCAGTCGGGGTGTCTGGAAGGGTGTTGCCGGTTGCTTCGCCGGCATCTTCATAGGAGTAGAATGGGTCGAACATAAAAAATCCCGGAATGTAAATTTATTGGAATAGCCGTTTCTTTAATCAGGCCGTCTGAAAAGACAGCCGCCGACAGTTGGAGATTGTAGCGCAAAATATCGGCAACAGGTGGTGTCGGAAGTAAAGAGGCCGTCTGAAAAATGCTTTTCAGACGGCCTGTACTATATGATTGAATCAGTCGTGCAGTTCGGCGGCATGGAGGGTATTTTCCAGCAGCGTGGCAATCGTCATCGGACCCACTCCGCCGGGAACGGGCGTAATCATGGCGGCGCGTTCTTTTGCCGTTTCAAATTCAACGTCGCCGCACAGGCTGCCGTCGTCCAAGCGGTTGATGCCGACATCGATAACCACCGCGCCGGGCTTGATCCATTCGCCTTTGACGAAATTCGGGATACCCACGCCCGCCACCACAATATCGGCCGACGCCACTTCTTCGGCCAGATTGCACGTTTTGCTGTGGCAGATGGTAACCGTGGCGCGGGACAGCAGCAGTTCCAGCATTTGCGGCCGGCCGACGATATTCGACGCGCCGACGACGACGGCTTTTTTCCCTTCCACTTCCACGCCGTAGTTTTCCAGCAAGGTCATCACGCCTTTGGGCGTGCAGGGGCGCATCAGAGGCATTTTTACCACCAGGCGGCCGACATTATAAGGATGGAAGCCGTCCACATCTTTATGCGGCAGGATGCGCTCCAAAACCGCTTGGCTGTTTATCTGTTTCGGTAGCGGCAGTTGAACCAAAATGCCGTCCACATCCGGATTGCCGTTCAATTCGTCCACCAATGCCAGCAGCTCGTCCTGCGTGGTTTCAGACGGCATCTCATAAGAGCGCGATTCGAATCCCGCTTTTTCGCAGGCGATTTTTTTGTTGCGGACGTAAACCGCGCTGGCGGGATCGTCGCCAACCAATATGACGGCCAGGCAGGGCGTGTGCAGCCCTTTGTTTTTTCGTTCGGCCACGCGGTCGGCCAGCATGGACAGCCTTTGCCGTGCAACTTCTTTACCGTCGATGATTTGTGCGGACATGGAAAACCTTTCAAACAGAAAACGGGAAGGCGGCATTATGGCATTTTTTGCCGTGCTTTTCATAATTGCATCCGTGCGCGGCGGTGTCGAAATATGCGGTGGAAGATAAATACGTTTTAAAAATAAAACGGTATGCTTGGTTTGATAAAAAACATAGCGCGGACGCTTGACGCAAAATAAAGCTTTCTGTATAGTCCGCTTCTTCTCGTCGGGGCGTAGCGCAGCCCGGTTAGCGCATCTGCTTTGGGAGCAGAGGGTCGTGAGTTCGAATCCCACCGCCCCGACCAGAAACCCGATAAAATCAGCACGCAAAGGTTGATGCGCCCGTAGCTCAACCGGATAGAGCACCCGCCTTCTAAGCGGGCGGTTACAGGTTCGATTCCTGTCGGGCGTGCCAAAACGGCAAGTTTTCTTGTGGTGGCTGTAGCTCAGTTGGTAGAGCCCCGGATTGTGATTCCGGTTGTCGTGGGTTCGAGCCCCATCAGCCACCCCAAAATCAAAACAAAACCCGCCTCATTAATGAGGCGGGTTTTGTTATTTTTGCTTCCGGTGTGGCTGGCATGACTATGGTGCAGCTCGTTGTTTCAGACGGCCTCAGGTTTCAGGCAGGCCGTCTGAAACAGGAAGCAGCAGTTAAAGCAGAAAAGCGATGCCGATAATCAGCGGATTGCCGTCTTACCATGCTTTCGGTATGATTTGCCCCTTTATTTCAGTTGAGTACAAAGAGAATGCAAACTTGGCCACTACCTGATTTTGAAGGGAAAATTTGCCCCCCTGAGATGCTGTCCGCGAAAATTGCTGCCTTGCCCCGGCCGCTGGTTTTTACCAACGGCTGCTTCGATATCCTGCATCGGGGGCATGTTACTTACTTGGCGCAGGCCAGGGCGGCAGGTGCGGCCATGGTGTTGGCGTTGAATACCGACGAGTCGGTCAGGAGGCTGGGCAAGGGTGATGACAGGCCGATTAACACGTTGGCCGATCGGGCGGCAGTGGCGGCGGCATTGTCTAGTGTCGATTTGGTTACTTGGTTTGATCAAGATACGCCTTTCGAGCTTATTGAACTGGTCAGGCCGGATATTCTGATTAAAGGCGGCGACTGGCCGGTAGAGAAAATCGTCGGCTCTGCCGAAACGCTGGCGAGGGGCGGGAAAGTCTATTCGATTCCTTTCCTGCATCAAACTTCCACTACTCAGACGCTGGCAAAAATCCGCGCTTCGGAGCGTGAGTAAATGCAGGCTGTTCATTGGCGGTTGCTGGCCGAGCTTTCAGACGGCCTGCCCAAACATATCGCGGCACTGGCCGGGAAGGCGGGTGTGAAACCGCAGCAGTTGAACGGTTTATGGCTGAAAATGCCCGCGCATATCCGGGGGTTGTTGCGCCAGCAGGACGGTTATTGGCGTTTGGTGCGGCCTTTGGCTGTTTTTTCGGACGAGTGCCTGTCTGCCGTTGCGGGCGGTTTCCGTGCCGAACTGCTCCATACTCATCCTTCAAGCAATGATGCGGTATTGATGGCGGCAAAGCGCGATATTGATGCCGCACACCGTTATCTGTGTATTGTGCACGAGCAAACCAAAGGGCGGGGCCGGCAGGGGCGCAGCTGGTACAGCCGCATCGGCGAATGCCTGACATTCAGTTTCGGTTGGGTATTCGAACGGCAGCAGGGCGAATTGGGTGCTTTGTCGCTGGCGGTCGGCCTGGCTTGTTGCAATGCATTGCAGCGGCTGGGTGTGCCGGTGCAACTCAAATGGCCGAACGATTTGGTTGTCGGTAGCGACAAACTGGGCGGCATTTTGATTGAAACCATGCGCAGCGGGGGTAAAACGGCCGCCGTTATCGGCATAGGTTTGAATTTTGTCTTGCCGAAAGAGATTGAGAATGCCTCATCCGTGCAAGCCGCCTGTCAAAGTGTGCCGCCGAGTGCCGCCGAATTGCTCGGAATCCTGCTGGGCGAATTAGACGGCATATTGTCCGAATTTGCAGTGCACGGTTTCGCCCCTTTCCTTGCGGCTTATGAGGCGGCCAACCGTGATCAGGGTGCTTCCGTCCGCCTGCTGCATAACGGGCAAGTGCTGGAAGAAGGCACTGTACTCGGCGTGACCGAACAGGGCGTATTGCGGCTTGAGACTGCCGGAGGCGAAAAACGGATAGCCAGCGGCGAAATCAGTCTGCGTCAAAGTATTGAGCCTGCCGGTAGGGCGGCGACACGCTATTTATTGTTGGACGGCGGTAACAGCCGTCTGAAATGGGCGTGGGCGGAAAACGGCAAAATAGGCAATGTTTCGGGCGCGCCGTATCGTGATTTGCAGCAATTGGGCGAAGACTGGCGGCATTTCGGCGGTAACGGCGTTGTGATAGTCGGCAGTGCGGTGTGCGGGGATGAAAAGAAGGCACTAGTGCAGGAGCAGTTAGCGGCAGAAATCGAATGGCTGCCGTCAATGCCTCATGCCTTGGGTATCCGCAATCACTACCGCAATCCTGCGGAACATGGTTCCGACCGTTGGTTTAACGCATTGGGCAGCCGCCGATTCAGTCGGAATGCCTGCGTGGTCGTCAGTTGCGGAACGGCCGTAACGATAGACGCGCTAACCGATGACGGCAGTTATCTCGGCGGCAGCATCATGCCCGGTTTTCATTTGATGAAAGAGGCCATGGCCATGAAAACCGCCAATCTAAACCGGCGAATCGGGCGCGTTTATCCCTTCCCGACCACCACGTCCAACGCATTGGCGAGCGGTATGATGGATGCGGTCTGCGGAGCCGTTATTTTGATGCACAGCCGTCTGAAAGAAAAAATCGGCGGCGGCAAAACAGTAGATGTCATCCTCACCGGAGGTGGTGCGGCCAAAGTGGCCGAGGCTCTGCCGCAAGCGTTTGCTTTAGACAATGACATTAAAATCGTAGATAATTTGGTCATTTATGGCCTGTTAAGCTGGGTGGGACAAGAATGAAATGGTTGTTTTTTGCGTTGTTGGCGCTGAATATCGCGATATTCGGCGGCATGACGCTGCCTAAAGTCATGGAAAAGCAAGAGGCGGAAATGATGGCCAAAAGGAAAGAGGCCAGTGCCCGGATGACGCGTGATTCCGCAGACTTGCCGCAACCCATGGTCAAACCTTCGGATGCAGGTGCGTCCGAAACGCCGGCTTCTGCTGTTGCGCCCGCCTCGTCCGCCCCGTCTGGCAACTGGTTGACGGACAACGGTGGTGCGGCTGATGTCTATATCGAACCCACCGATACCGAAGAAGATACGGCGAAACAGATAGCCAGATTGCAAGATGAAAGAAACCGCCGCCAAATTCAGGCCAAAGAAGAAGCCATGCGGCGCAGCAAGTATGCACAGGGCAATAATAATCAGGGCAACTTTGAGCGTCAGCCCGTCATTACAGAGGCAGGACAGGGAAACCGCTGTGTAACAACGGCTAATGTTTCCCTGCCGGAAGACGACTATCACAGAATAAAAGGGCTGTTAAACCGTTGGCCGCATGCGGCCAGCCGCACGGTAGAGCGCAAAGAGGCGGGCAGGAGCAAAACAAGCTATGCGGTTTGGACACCGATTCAGATTGATGCCGGCAGCCAAATGCAGGCCCTTCAAAGCAAAGGCTTCAATACCGTACTAATGGAAGGCGGTATCAGCATTGGTATTCGGTCTGATAAGGCGCAAGCCCAAGCATTGTTAAACCGTTTGCAGGGTGCGGGTTTCACAGGCCAGTTGCGCGAGGTGAATTCAGGTTCGTCCGGTGGTCAGAGTGTTGCCAAAATGCAGATTACATTCATGACTGTGAACGATGCCGATATCAAAGCCATTCAAAATATAGTCGGAAGCTACGGCAGGCTGTCTAGAAACAAATGCCGTTAAAATAACGGAAGGCCGTCTGAAAGGTGTTTTATTGTAAAACGTCTTTCAGACGGCCTTTTGGTTTCTTGATGCCGAATTGGTGATATCAAGTTAATCCGTTATGCCTGCAGTCAGATTTCAGACGGCCTCTTTGCTGCAAAGGCAGTCTTACAGTGCCTTTCCCGTTTGGCAGTAGGACTGATGCCTGATGCAGCCATAATTGCTTGTGGGCGATTGCGCAATAAACAGCTATTAAGGGATAAAGTTGTAACAACATGAAATTTCAGGCAACGCCATGAAACGAAAGAAAATAAGCAATGGTTGTGGGAAAAATAACACACTTTTTGCTGCATTCGTGCAGGGGAAACGCCGATAAAGTTTGTTTTTTTGTGGCGGAACATTTATATTAATAGCCATGTAATCGCTGGCAACGGCGATAAACGCAACAGCTTAATCGGAGTAATCCGGTTTCGCCTGATTTTCTTAAACATAGAAAAGGAATACAGCAATGAAAAAAACTCTGATTGCTCTGTCTCTGGCCGCTCTGTCTTCTGCTGCAATGGCGGACGTAACTCTGTACGGTACCATCAAAGCAGGTGTTGAAACCGGTCAGACTAAAGTAAAAACAACAACTACTACTGAGAAAAGCCATACTGAAACTGCAATTGCCGACTTCGGTTCACGCATCGGTTTCAAAGGCCACGAAAACTTAGGCAATGGCTTGAATGCTATTTGGAAAGTAGAACAAAAAACTTCAGTTGCCGGTACTAATTCCGGTTGGGGTAACCGCCAAGCTTACATCGGTTTGGAAACTACTGCCGGTACTTTCCGCGCTGGTAAAATGAGCACCCAGTTGGACGAAATGGATAAAACTGATGCTTGGGAATACAGCAACAGTGCTTTGGGCTTAGGTATGTTTACCCGTACCGGTCAGAAAGTTGTTTCTGTACGCTACGATTCTCCGGTATTCGCAGGCTTCAGCGCAAACGTTCAGTTCTCTCCTCGTGATAATAAAGTCAACACTATCCGTTACATAGGTCAGACTAGCGGTCGTGATGATGATGCTAAAGACAATGCTGCATACTATGCAGGTTTGAACTATGAAAATGCTGGCTTCTTCGCTCAGTATGGTTTCGGTTACAAAAAATCTGCTTATGTAGAGCGTGACGCTGCTGGTAAGCTCAACAGCAAGTCAGGTCAGGCTCACCGTGTAGAAGCCGGTTACGATGCCAATAACTTGTTCGTAAGTGCTGGTTACCAGTACACCAACGGTTGGGATAGCCAAGACAGCTACCATGCAGCTTTGACTAGTGATGATAGCTACAAAGCAGGTCCTTCTCAAGAATGGGATTCTGCTACTCGTAATTTTGTTACTGTTCCAGGCGATGATTCTGTAGCCTTGAAAACTCACGAGTTGGCCGTTACTGGTGCATACAAATTCGGCAATGTAACACCTAAAGTTTCTTACGCTCACGGCTTTAAAGCAAAAGGCAAAGGCTTGAACGATGCTCAGAGAAAACAAGCTCAGTACGACCAAGTGATTGTTGGTGCTGATTATGACTTCTCTAAACGTACCACTGCATTTGCCCAAGCCGGTTGGTTGAAATCTGGTCATAAAGAAGCTTACCGCGTAGAAACTACTGCTGGTTTGGTTGGTCTGCGCCACAAATTCTAATTTAAATTTAGAATTGCTTGATAAAGAGCCTGCTTTGCAGGCTCTTTTTTAGTTGTTGAGGCCGTCTGAAAATATTGTTTCAGACGGCCTTTCCTCAATCCTTGCACATACCCTTATAATTAAGGGCTGTTTCCGCTACAATGTGCTATGCCTTGAATTTCAGACGGCCTAAAAAGGCCGGTTTTTATATTCCACTATTTCCGAGACACAAAATGACCGATTACCGTAAAACCGTTAATTTATTGGATACGCCGTTTCCCATGCGCGGCGATTTGGCCAAACGCGAGCCGGAATGGCTGAAAAGCTGGTATGAGCAAAAGCGTTATCAGAAACTGCGCGAAAAAATGCAGGGAAGGCCGAAATTTATCCTGCACGACGGTCCTCCTTATGCCAATGGCGATATCCATATCGGTCATGCCGTCAATAAAATTCTGAAAGACATCATCCTGAGAAGTAAGACCTTGGCTGGCTTTGATGCGCCTTATGTACCGGGCTGGGACTGTCATGGTTTGCCGATTGAGGTAATGGTAGAAAAGTTGCACGGGCGTGAAATGCCTACGGCGAAATTCCGCGAGTTGTGCCGATCTTACGCTGCCGAGCAGATTGCGCGGCAGAAAAAAGACTTTATCCGTCTAGGTGTGTTGGGTGATTGGGAACGCCCTTATCTGACCATGAATTATCAAACCGAAGCCGACACGGTGCGTACCTTGGGGGAAATTTACCGGGCAGGCTATCTGTATCGGGGGGCAAAACCCGTTCAATTCTGCCTGGATTGCGGATCATCGTTGGCGGAAGCGGAAGTGGAATATAAGGATAAAACTTCTTTGGCCATCGATGTTGCCTATCCGTTTAAAAGCAATGGTGCTGTGGCTGCAGCCTTTGGTTTGAAAAAATTAACCGGAGACAGTTTTGCCGTCATTTGGACGACCACGCCTTGGACGTTGCCTGCCAGTCAGGCTGTCTCTGCGGGAGCGGATATCGTTTATCAACTGATTGCCACACCGAAAGGGAATTTGGTTTTGGCTAAAGATTTGGCGCGTGATGCGCTGAAGCGCTACGGCTTGTTGGTTGGCGGAGCCGATGATGAATCTCTTTCAGACGGCCTCCGGGTTTTGGCGGAAACAACGGGGGCAAGGTTGGAAAACCTGCTATTGAGCCATCCGTTTTTAGAGCGCGATATTCTGTTGTTGAACGGCGAACATGTGAGTACCGAGGCCGGTACGGGCTTGGTTCATACTGCGCCGGCGCACGGTTTGGAAGATTATTTTGTCTGCATCAAATACGGTATCGAACTGTTTAACCCTGTAAACGCACAAGGGCGTTATATTGCCGGAACACCGCGCGTTGAGGGCATGACGGTTTGGGAAGCCAATCCTGTGATTGTCGGATGGCTGGAGGAAGTAGGACGGTTGTTGGCGAACAACAAAATCGAACACAGTTATGCCCATTGTTGGCGGCACAAAACCCCCTTGATTTATCGTGCCACCGGCCAATGGTTTATCGGTATGGATAAAGAGGGTGCGGACGGTAAAACCCTGCGCAACAAAGCGTTGAAAGCTGTGGACGATACCGAATTTTTCCCGGCGTGGGGTCGTGCGCGTTTGCAGGCGATGATTGAAGGCCGTCCTGATTGGGTGGTTTCGCGCCAACGGTTCTGGGGTACACCGATGACCTTTTTCGTGCATAAAGATACGGGCGAACTGCATCCCGATTCGGCACGGTTGCTGGAGGAAGTGGCCAAGCGCATTGAGGAAAAAGGCATTGAGGCATGGTTTGCCTTGGATAAAAGTGAGTTGCTGAGTGCGGAAGATTGCGAAAATTACGACAAATTGTCCGATACAATGGATGTATGGTTTGATTCGGGTTCGACGCATTATTCCGTGCTGAAGCAGCGGGAAGAATTGGCTTGGCCGGCCGATTTATATTTGGAAGGAAGCGACCAGCACCGCGGTTGGTTCCAATCCTCCATGCTGACCGGCTGCGCCACTTTGGGGCGTGCGCCGTACAAACAGTTGCTGACGCACGGTTTCGTAGTTGATCAAAACGGCAGAAAAATGTCGAAATCGCTACGCAACGTTGTTGCACCGCAGGAAGTGTATAATGAATTCGGCGCGGATATTTTGCGCCTGTGGACGGCTGCTACCGATTACAGCGGCGAATTGTCGATTTCAAAAGAGATTCTGAAACGGGTAACCGAAAGCTACCGCCGTTTGCGGAATACATTGCGTTTCCTGTTGGCCAATTTGAGCGACTTCAATCCGATTGAAGATGCCGTGCCGCAGGCAGATATGGTGGAAATCGACCGTTATGCCTTGGTAATGGCGCGTCAGTTGCAAGAAAAACTAGCCGGTGATTATTATCCGCGTTATGCCTTCCATTTTGCCGTGCAGGATATTGTGTCATTCTGCTCGGAGGATTTGGGCGCCTTCTATCTCGATATTCTAAAAGACCGCCTCTACACCACCAAAGCTGACAGCCACGCACGCCGCAGTGCGCAAACCGCGCTTTACCACATTACCCGCAGCTTGGTTTTACTGATGTCGCCGATTTTGTGTTTTACCGCAGAAGAAGCCTGGGACATCATTGGCGGCGGCGAGGAAGACAGCGTGTTGTTCCATACATGGCATGATTTCCCGCAAATGCCGGCTGCCAGCGAAGCGGAGCTGGTGAAGAAATGGCAGGCCATACGCGAGGCGCGTAATGCCGTTACCGCTGCAATTGAACCGTTGCGTGCGGACAAGTCGCTGGGTTCTTCGTTGCAGGCAGAGGTGGAGATTACTGCCGATGCCGATTTGGCCGCTGCATTGTCCGCATTAGGCGAAGAATTGCGTTTTGCCTTATTGGTTTCGAAAGCCGTAGTTAAGGAAGGAGATGCCTTGTCGGTTGATGTGCATGTTAGCAGCGGGCAAAAATGCGAACGTTGCTGGCATTACACCGAAGATGTTGGAACAGTGGCAGAACATGCAACTGTCTGCGCCCGTTGTGCCGATAATATTGACGGGCAGGGCGAAACAAGGAATTACGTTTAAGTCTTAGTTTAAAAGGCCGTCTGAAAATTGGTTTCAGACGGCCTTTTAGATTGTCTACAATGATAAGGTAAATCAGTATGTTGCATATAAATTACGCGTTAGTCTGAAAATATGACCGTTTGTTTTTAAAAATAACCGATAAACCTAAATGAAATAAGCAAGAGACTGTTTGTAATACAATCATCTTCCTTTCCATTCAACCGCTTTGTTTCAAAAGGAAGCATGATGCAGCTGATGTATGTAACCCCGCAAGAAATTCTGGATTTTTGGTTCAGTAAAGAAGTTAAACTGCATTGGTTTGAACATAGCGAATTTCTGGATACGAAAGTCCGTGTAATGTATGAGCGGATTTTCCGTGATGCTGTAAATTGCGAATTATCGGACTGGCGGGATACCATACAAGGGCGGTTGGCCGAAATTATCATTCTCGACCAGTTTTCAAGGTTGATTTTCCGCGGCAGGCCGCATGCTTATACGCAAGACCGCATGGCATTGTTGCTGGCGCAGGAAGCTGTTCGGCATCAGTCTTTCCCTTTCCTGGAGGCCAAGCAGCGCCAGTTTATTCTCATGCCTTTCCTGCACAGTGAAAACCGTAATATTCATACTGTGGCGCGCGGTTTGTTCCAGCGGTTCGGTACGCCGAAGAGTGTGCGGTTGGAGGAGCGTCATAAGGCCGTTATCGACCGTTTCGGGCGTTATCCCCACCGCAATGCCATTTTAAACCGTCAAAGCACTCCTGAAGAATTGGCCTTTTTGAAGGCAAACCCCAGCGGTTTTGAGTTGGATGACGAGGATGACGACGACGAGTGATAAGATGGTCTTTTAAAGATTGTTTGTCTGGAGTAAGCCGGGTTCTGTATATTGCGGAACTCGGCTTTTTCTATAGTGGATTAAATTTAAACCAGTACGGC
>NZ_KV790793.1:49179-57827 GCF_001807735.1 Neisseria sp. HMSC31F04
GTCCTGATTTAAATTTAATCCACTATATTTCCAGCTGTGCCGGCTAATGATGGCTGGGGAGAAGTGTTTATTTGAATCGCCCCTATCAATTCAGACGGCCTTCCGCATAGGGGAGGCCGTCTGAAAACAGGGGAAACGAAATCACGAAATCCGTTCGATTTTCGCACCGACGCGGCCGAGTTTGGTTTCGATGTGTTCGTAACCTCTGTCGAGATGGTAGATGCGTTCGACAACGGTTTCACCGCCTGCCACCAATCCTGCAATGACGAGGCTGGCGGAGGCGCGCAGATCGGTTGCCATCACGGTTGCGCCGGAGAGTTTTTCCACACCGTTTACAAAAGCGGTATTGCCTTCGGTAGAAATATCCGCACCCATGCGGTTGAGCTCGGGAACGTGCATGAAGCGGTTTTCAAAAATGGTTTCGATCACTTTGGAAGAACCTTCCGCCACAGCGTTCATGGCCATAAATTGAGCCTGCATGTCGGTGGGGAAGCCGGGATGTTCAGTGGTGCGGATGTTTACCGCTTTTGGCCGCCGTTTCATATCAATGGAAATCCAGTCGTCGCCCGCTTCGATAAGTGCACCGGCTTCCACCAGTTTGTCTAAGACGGCTTCCATGGTTTTGGGTGCGGCATTGCGCAGGACGACTTTGCCGCCGGTCATGGCGACGGCGCATAAAAACGTACCCGCTTCGATTCGGTCGGGAACGACGCTGTGTTCGCAGCCGTGCAGTTCTTTCACGCCTTCGATTGTCATGGTCAGCGTGCCGATGCCGCTGATTTTCGCCCCCATTTTGACCAGGCATTCCGCCAAATCGACAACTTCGGGTTCGATGGCGCAGTTTTCCAAAACGGTGGTACCTTCGGCCAATGTGGCGGCCATCAACAGGTTTTCCGTGCCGCCCACGGTAATCATGTCCATAACCACGCGCGCGCCTTTCAGACGGCCTGAAGCTTTAACGTAGCCGTGTTCGATGACGATTTCCGCCCCCATGGCTTCGAGCCCTTTCAGGTGCTGATCGACGGGGCGCGAGCCGATGGCGCAACCGCCGGGCAGGCTGACTTCCGCCTTGCCGAAGCGGGCGAGTGTAGGGCCGAGGATGAGGATAGAGGCGCGCATGGTTTTTACCAGCTCGTAAGGCGCGCAGGTGTTGTTGACTGTGCCGCCGTTGATTTCAAATTCGGAAACATTGTCGGTTAAAACACGTGCGCCCATGCCTTGCAGCAGTTTCTGCGTGGTTTTGACATCGCGCAGCATGGGGACGTTTTTCAGCCGCAGCGTGCCTGCGGTCAGCAGTCCGGCACACATCAGCGGCAGGGCGGCGTTTTTCGCGCCGGAGATGGTAATTTCGCCGTTTAAAGGGCCGTTGGCGGAAATTTTAAGTTTGTCCATGGATTGCTTTCGGTAGGGACGGGAAAGGTGTGCGGTCAGCCGCGTGCAGCCCATTCCGCAGGCGTGGCGGCAACGGAAACCGATAGGGCGTGCAGTTCGTTGGAAGCGAGTTTTTCGGCCAAACCGTCTTTAATCAGGCGGTGGCGCGCCAATCGGGCTTTGCCTTCGAAGGCGGATGAGACGATGACGGCAAAAAAGTGGTGGCCGTCGCCTTCCACTTCGATGTGTTCGCAGGGGACGATGGCGGCAATCAGTTCTTTGACCTGTTCGGGCAGCAGCATGGCGGTTCCTTTTGTTGTATCGGTTTGTTTGGTTGCAAAAGGCGGGATTATACCGTTTCGCTTTCAGGCCGTCTGAAAAATATCGGATGGCAAACAAAGAGGCCGTCTGAAAACCCGGAAACAGGTTTTCAGGCGGCCTCTTTGTTGGAATGTTTCGGCTTATTGGTATTGGCCGGCAGCCGCGCCCGCGCCGATAACGAATACGAACAGCAGGATATAAAGCGCGACAAAAATGGCGATAACAATCAGCCAAGCCTTGCAGTAGTTGGCTTTGTTCGGATTGGTATTGCTGCCGAAGCCCCACACGCACGCCATAATCAGGTTAACCAAAGGAATGGCCAAAACGATGGAAGTCACAATCCAGTCGCCAATGGTCATGACGGGAGCCTGCTGTTGGCTGAATTGTTGCGGTTGGTGATATTGCGGCTGCTGGTTCAGCAGCGGGTTGGACGGTTGGTTCATTCAAACTCCTGAAACAAGGTTGTGCTGTTTGCAAAAAATTACGCGGATTATACCTATTTTCACTGACAGTTGTCATTCCTATTTATAACTTTTCGCATTTGTCAGACGGACTGCCAGCTTTTGGCCGCCCTGATGTCTGCGGCAATCTGCCGCCGGAGTTGTTCCATATCGCCGAATTTTTCTTCATCGCGCAATTTGTGCAGGAAACGGACAAACAGCCGTTGGCCGTAGAGGTTGCCCGAAAAGTCGAACAGGTGGACTTCCAGCTTTTGCCTGCCCGAATCGCTGACGGTGGGATTGAGGCCGAAACTGGCCACGCCGCGCCGTTTGCCGAACGCGCCGGATGCTTCGACGACAAAAACGCCGTTTAAAGCATAGCGGTGCGGCGGCAGGTGGATGTTGGCGGTCGGGCTGCCGATTGTCCGTCCCAGCTTGCGCCCGTGGGCAACCCGCCCGCTCAGGACGCAGCCGTGTCCCAAAATCTGTTCCGCTTCTTTCAGACGGCCTTCGCGCAAGGCTTGCCGCACGGCGGTACTGCTGGCGCGGATGCCGGCCACGAGTATGCTCGGCGTGCGTTCGGTAACGAAGCCGCCGTGGTTTTGCAGTAGGTCGAAACTGCCCGCACGGTCGCGGCCGAAACGGAAATCGTCGCCGACCAGCAGATAGCGGGTGTTTAATTCCCGTTGCAGGATGTGTTCGATAAAGTCTTCGGCGGGCATTTGTGAAAATGCGCGGTTGAAACGCAATACGCGGACGTTGTCCACGCAGCCACTTTCGTTCAGCAGGCGCAGCTTGTCGCGCAGCGGTGTCAGGCGGGGCGGCGGTTCGCAACCCCGCAGTCGGGCAAAGAATTCGGCCGGTTGCGGCTCGAAAACGACGGCCGTGCTTTGCAGGCCGCGTGCGGCGGCCTCGCTTTTGAGACGTTGCAGGATGTGGCGGTGGCCGAGGTGCACGCCGTCGAAGTTGCCGATGGTAACGGCTGCGGGCGGGGCGTTTTGCACAGGCGTGCCGCCAAGGAGGATTTTCATAGGGTTGCCGCTAGGAAAAAAGCGGCTATTGTAAACGGATTTGGCGGGTGCTTACAGTATGGCGGGGAGTGCGGCGGCAATTAAATGTTTCAGGCGGTGTTTTTTCTTGTAAAATGCGCGGTTTCCCATGCAAAAGGCGCAACGCCGTTTTTGCTTTCCGTTACAACTGTCGGGCAGTTTGTTATATGAGTTTCCGTTTCGATATTATTTATGAATACCGCGAGATGTTCCTGATAGGGGCATTGACTACTTTGGGACTGACCTTCGTCGCCACGCTGGGCGGTACGCTGCTGGGGTTGGTCGGCGCACTGGCGAGGATTGTACGTTTCGAGAAGGGCGGGCCGCTATTGAAGGCCTTGGCCTGGCTGCTGCGGAACGTTTCACTGCTGTATGTAACGCTGTTCCGCGGTACGCCTTTGTTTGTGCAGATTTTCATTTGGTATTACGTTTGGAGCGTGGCCCTGATTCATCCCGAACACGGCTGGTTGGTGAATGGGGAGCAGGCAATCGCCATGCGGCGCGACTACGGCGCGATTACGGCGGGTGTTTTGGCATTGACTGCCAATGCGACAGCGTATATCACCGAGATTTTCCGTGCGGGCATCCTGTCTATCGACAAAGGCCAGATGGAGGCGGCGCGTTCGCTCGGTCTGACTTACCCGCAGGCGATGCGTTTCGTGATTCTGCCGCAGGCTTTCCGCCGTATGCTGCCGCCGTTGGCAAACGAGTTCATTACGCTGTTGAAAGACAGTTCGCTGCTTTCTTCCATTGCCGTGGCTGAATTGACTTATGTACAACGCACAATTTCCGGACGTTTTTCAATTTACGAAGAACCGCTGTATGCCATCGCGCTGATTTATCTGCTGATGACCATTTGCCTGAGCTGGTTCTTCTCCTCGTTGGAGAAACGCTACAATCCTCAGCGTCGTTGATTGTTCTAACGAATCAAATGGCAAAAGAAGGCCGTCTGAAAAACCGTTTCCCGGTTTTCAGACGGCCTTTTGATATTTTGTTACGGCTTATTCCGTTACGGTTTTTGCAATCAGTTTTTCCGCATTGGCCAAGCTGTTTTCCACATCGGAGAAATTGATTTTGCTGCCCTGAATCAGGGCACGGGTGTCATTGAAGACGACTTTGACTTGTCCGTCCTGTTCCGTAACCAGCACTTTTAGCGGCAGTTGCAGCGCAAACTCGGGGTCTTTGACCATCAGCGGCGTTCCGGCTTGGGGTGTGCCGAAGACGATGACGGTGGCCGGCTGCATGGTCAAGCCGGATTCTTGGGCGGCGGCCTGGTGGTTGACGATGCCGAAAATACTCATGCCTTTGGCGAGGAAACTTGCCTGCAGGCGGGCAACGGTATCATCGAAGCTGTAGCGGCTGGTGATGCTGTGGACGGAAGGCATGGCTTGCTCCTTTTGGGCGGAAAGTTGGGACGGCGCGGCGCAGGCAGCCGTGCCGAGAAGGATGGCTAAGGCGATGGCGCGCAGTGAGGTGGCTTTGAGGGTCATTTTGAATGTTCCGTGTCGGGTAGGATGGATTTGAGGCCGTCTGAAACACGGTTTTATTCCGTTAAAGCTGCGTTTTGGTTTTGCAGAAACTCGCCTTCCTTCGGAAAACTCGTTTTAGCTTCGCAGAAACGCAACTTCCTGACGGAAGTTGCGTTTTCAGACGGCCTCGGATGATGTGGCGGATGAAATTCGAATCAGAGCCGGCGGAGAGGCCGCAGACGGGCGGGCGCATATGGCGCAGGAGGGCGGGGGAGTGCCGCCCTGCCGACTCGCACCTCATCCGTGATACAGGGAGGAAGGGCGGTTATTTCATGCCTTTGGCCAGCAAATCTTGATAGCCGCCGTGGTTGCTGACGTTGGTGTAGCCCATTTTTTCCAACTGCTGTTTGGCCAGTCCGGCACGGCGGCCGGATTTGCAGTAGAGGTGGATGGGGGCGTTTTTGTCGGCAGCCGTTGCGGAAATTTTATTGGCGATTTGGTCGAGCGGGATATTGACTGCGTCGGCAAGGTGGCCTTCTTGATATTCTTCCGGCGTGCGCACGTCTATCCAGATGCCTTTTGCTTTGGCAGGTTGGACGGACGGGGCCGGGTGTGCGGCGGCGTACGCGCCGGCGGCGTAAACGGCGGGGGAGAGCATGACTGCGGCAAGCAGCGCGGTCAGGATTTGTTTTTTCATGACATTTCTTTCTGTTTGACGGTTAGGCGTTCGGGTTTCGTAAAACTTTGCTTTGGTTTTGCAGAAACTCGGCCTTGTGGCGAAACTCCGTTTTAGCTGCGCAGAAACTCGGCTTCCTTCGGAAACTTCGTTGTTTTAGCTGCGCAGAAACCCAACTTCCGTTAGGAAATTGAGTTTTCAGACGGCCTTTGTTAGCGTTGGCTTTCCGCGGCTTCGAAGGCGCGCAGGGCGTAAGTATAAGCCGCTCCGGCGTTGAGCGATATAGCTGTGGCCAATGCGCCGGCGATTTCGCCTTCTGTCGCGCCTGCTTTAACGGCGGCGGCGGTGTGGACGCTGATGCAGCTTTCGCAACGGGTGGTTACGGCAACGGCGATGGCGATGAGTTCGCGGGTTTTGGCATCCAGTGCCTCTGCTGCTGCGGCTTGCTCGAGTGCGCCGTAGGCTTGCAGCATTTTCGGGTGTTTTTTACCCATTTCGCCGAAGGATTTTTTGACCAATGCGGTGTGTTCGTTCCAGTCTTTAAACATGATTTGCTCCTGATGGCGGATTGGCTGCGAATCGGGACGGCGTTTCTCCGCCTTATTCCGATTTGAACCGTATCCGTATGGTTAAGTGTGTCCGGGTTCGGATTTCTGCGCCCATTGTTGCGCGTTTTATATTAAAATAATCTGCAAATCGTATCATTTGGTGGCGTAAAAATGGATATTCTCGACAAGCTGGTGTCGCTGGCGCAAATCAGCGGCAGTGTGGATGTGCAATGCCTGTTTCAGGGCGGATGGTATGTGCGGCATGAGGCGCGGCGCGGTCAGGCTTTGGTGCACATCGTAACGGACGGCGAGGGTTGGCTTCAGGTGGACGGCATGGACAAACCGCGCCTGCTGGGCAGCGGCGACGTGGTGTTTTTTCCGCACAAAATCGGCCATGTTTTGAGTAGTGATGCGGCTTGCGCCAATACGGGCGCGGGGGTGGAGATAGCGTCCAACGGTGTGTTTACGCAAAAACGCAGCGGGTCGGGCAAGGCGGATTTGAGCTTGTTTTGCGCCCGTTTCGATTACGACCGTCAGGCCGATTTGATGGACAGCCTGCCGGAAACGGTGTTTCTGAATATGCGCCATACCGCGTTGCAAAGCGTGGTGGCGGTTTTGCAGCAGGAGGCTGAGCGGCCGCAGCACGGCTCCAAGTCGGTGGTGGACGCGCTGTCGACGGTGCTGCTGGTGTTATTGGTACGGACGTTTTTATCGGAAAACCGCATACCCGCGCTGCCGGACGGCATATTGAAGGGCTGGCACGACCGCCGTTTGCGCGGTGTGATTCAGGCGGTGTTGGCGCAGCCGGAGCGGGCGTGGAATATCGAAGAAATGGCGGCGGCGGCCACGGTGTCGCGCGCGCAGCTGATGCGGCTGTTTAAAGCGCAAACGGGCATGAGCCCGTATGCCTTTGTGAACCGAATCCGTCTGCAGCAGGCTGCGGCAATGTTGAAACAGGGGTCGGATTCGGTGCTGGCCATAGCGTTGGCGGTAGG
This sequence comes from Neisseria sp. HMSC31F04, assembly GCF_001807735.1. NCBI lineage: Bacteria > Pseudomonadati > Pseudomonadota > Betaproteobacteria > Neisseriales > Neisseriaceae > Neisseria > Neisseria sp. HMSC31F04. The sequence continues at coordinate 56,049 of NZ_KV790793.1, forward strand.
CTTCGGTTCGGAAACCCATTTCGGCAAGGCGTTTAAAAAGGCTTACGGCATTTCGCCCGGGCAATACCGGAAACAGGCGGAGGACGATATGGAATTTGTCATTTGAGGCCGTCTGAAAGCAAAAGTTTCTGCGAAGCTGAAACGCGGTTTCAATTAAGTGAATACAAGGCCGCCGAAGAAGGGAGGGGGCTGCGGAACCAATGCACGGTTTCGGCAAAGCCCTATCCGCCCTAAGACAGGGCAAACAGCCGTGCGGCCTTCACCAGCTGCCACACCGCCCAAGCGCAGACGGCCAGGCCGGCAAACAGGCGGACGCGGCGGTTTTGCAGCAGGGATTTCAGTTGTCCGGCAAACCAGCCCATGGCCAGCAGGTTCGGCAGGGTGCCGAAGGCGAAGGCCAGCATCATCAGCCCGCCCTGCCATGCGCTGCCGCTGCCCAGTGCGTAGAGCGATGCGCTGTAAACCAGGCCGCAGGGCAGCCAGCCCCACAGCAGGCCGACGCCGAAGCAGGCCGGTACGCTTTTAATCGGCAGCAGGCGGTTGAGCAGCGGGTTGAGCTGCCGCCAGACGGGTTTGCCCGCGCCTTCGATGCGGCGTGCCAAGTCGGATAAGCCCGCCAGATAAAGGCCGAGCAGCAGCAGTAAGACGTGGGCGGCGGTGAAGAGGACGGTTTGCAGCGTGCGGGTTTGGTCGAGCGAAATACCGAATTGGCCGAGCGCGCCCGCCAAAAGGCCGATGACGGTGTAGCTGGATATCCGGCCGAGGTTGAGCAGCACAATTAGGCGGAAACGGCCGATGTGCGGCGGCAGTTGCAGGGCGAAGGCCGACGACAGGCCGCCACACATGCCGACGCAGTGGCCGCCGCCGAAAAAACCGAGCAGGAAGAGGGTGAGGAAGGAAACGGAATCGGTCATGGTGTTGGAAAAGGCCGTCTGAAAAATGGTTTGCGGGTGGTTTTGTTATAGGCGGAAGCCTCGCTTTAGTTCCGTTGAGGCCGTGCTTTCAGACGGCCTCATCGCCTTTCGGTACCAGCCAGCCGGCACCGCGCACGTTTTGAATGTGTTCTTTGCCCAGCTTTTTACGCAGCGCATGGATGAGGAAATCGACTGCGTTGCTTTCCACCTCTTCGCCCCAGCCGTAAATTTTGTCTTCCAAATCGGTGCGCGACAAAATCATGCCGGGACGCATCAGCAGTGCCTGTAAAACGGCAAATTCCTTGTTGCTCAACATGATGTCGCCTTCCTGTCCGACCACCTGTACCCTGTGGGTCGCGGGATTGAGGGTGAGCAGGCCGTTGCTTGGCAGGGCTTGGCTTTGCCCGTTGTGCCGCCGCAGAACCGCCCGCATCCTGGCCTGCAGTTCGGCCATGTCGAACGGTTTGACGATATAGTCGTCGGCACCGCCGTCCAACCCGCCGAGCCTGCTGTGCAGGTCGTCGCGGGCGGTAACGATCAATATCGGCACGGAGCAGCCCGCAGCCCGCAATTCGGCCAAAATCTGCAAGCCGTCACAGCCCGGCAAGCCGAGGTCGAGCAGGATGAGGTCGTAAGGTTGCGCCTGCACCGCCGCGGCCACCTGTCCGCCGTTTTTAATCCAATCGACGGCATAACCGCCGTCTTTCAGCCCGCAGGTGGCCGCTTCGGCAATCATGGCGTCGTCTTCAACCAGTAAAACCCGCATATCAAAGCTCCGTCGGTTGGAATGGAAACGGCGGCAGTATAGTGAAATTGCCGCGATAGATGAAGCAATTATAGTGGATTAAATTTAAACCAGTACGGC
>NZ_KV790793.1:57847-116755 GCF_001807735.1 Neisseria sp. HMSC31F04
TGTCCTGATTTAAATTTAATCCACTATATTTTTTAAACAGTTCACTGGCAGCCCCGCTTTCCGAATAACGGGTTGGCGCATTCCGTACCACCCGCTCCTGACGCCCAATATGTTTGAGGCCATCTGAAAAACTGTTTTCCGCTTTTCAGACGGCCTTTCAATGTGCGCTTAAACCTACACGCAGGGCGGCGGATAGCCGTTGGTTTCGACATCGCTGCCGGCCAGGTGCGGGGCGTGGAGGGCGGATGTGGGCAGGTGCGCCAGTTCGGGCAGGTGGCGGCGGATGAAGCGGCCGTCGGGGTCGAGGTTCAGCGATTCGGCAAACGGGTTGTTCAGACGGCCTGCCTGCTGCCAATTGTGGTGATTGACGGCATATTCGTAATCGGTCAGCCGTGCGGCAAAACAGGCTTCCCCGTGCGCCGCCGAGATGTTCAGACGGCCTGTGAGGAAGTCGGCACACAGGCGGCGCAGGGCGGGATGCAGGCTGCCGCCACCGTTGAGGGTGCGCATGGCGGCATCGATTATCGGCACGCCCGTCCGCCCCTCCTGCCAGCGTATCAAGGTTTCGCCGCCGCTCCCGTCAGTCTCCCGAATCATTTTCGGCGGTTGCAGCCAATGCAGTGCCGCCCTGCCTCCTTTCGCGGTCAATTCCAACAGGCCGTCTGAAAACGGCAAGGCGCGGCGGCAGTAGGCGCGGCGGGCCAATCCGTCCAGCCAGGCCGCCCCGTCTTGTCCGCCTGCGCGGATGTCGCGGCACACCTCTCTGACGGACAAGGTGCCGAAGCAAAAGTGGGCGGACAGTTGCGATACGCCTTTTTTGGCCGGGAAACCGCCGTGCAGCGGGTAGTCGGGCAGGCGCGGCAGAAAGTCCGACCATAGCCGCCGTGCCGCCGCTTCCCCGCCTTGTGCGGCCAGCGGTACGGCTTGCACATCGGGCAGGGGCGGCACGTTCCGGCATTCGGCGGGCAGCCGCGTTTGCCGTGCCTGCCAGGCGGCGGCATCGGGCGGCGGCAGTATTTCGGCCTGACGCGCCTGTTGCAGCCAGGCCGTGCGGTAGGCGGCGAAATTGGGCGGCAGGCCGTCGGGCCGTACGGATAAAACGGGCAGGGCATCGTCCGCGCGGTATATGGCGGGTAGCCGTTCGTCCGCTGCACGGCGGACGGGCAGCGGGCTGACGAAGGCGGCAAACGGGTAACGCGCCAGCAGGCCGTTCAGCGCATCGGCGGCATCGCCCGTAAAAACGTGCAGCGGGATGCCGAGCGCGGCCAGCCCGCCGCGCAATTCGGCCAATGTCTGCCGCAGGAAAACGCGCTGGCGGGGATTGCAGTCGGGCGGGAAAACAAACGCGCCTACCGTCGGACGATCGAGGCCTGCTGCAATGTGCAGGGCGGCGTTGTCGTGCAGGCGCAGGTTGCGGTGGAAATGCAGCAGGGTGAGTTCGGAAGACATAGGGAGGCCGTCTGAAAAGGGGAAAATGACTGTCCAATATGCAGACAGGTGGCTGTAAAGGCGGGATGGCCGGAAACGAATCTGCCGGCGTTCCGTTTCAATGCCCGTCCGACGCCAGCTCGAAAAAGCGCAGTACGGTTTGCGGCATCCAGCGCAGGTGGCCGCGGCCGCCGCCTGAAACGAAGGCCGCATGGCCGCCCTGTTCGGGTTGGAGCAGGCAGACTTGCGGGGAAACGTCGTTTGCCGTCGGTAGGAAGCGGGCGGGCAGGAAGGGGTCGTTACGCGCGTTCAGCAGCAGGGTCGGTACGGCGATGTCGCGCAGGTAGGGTTTGGCGGCGGAGCGGCGGTAATAGTCGTCTTTGTCGGCGAAGCCGTGCAGGGGCGCGGTGTAGGCGTTGTCGAAATCGCCCAGTGTGTGGATGCGGACATCCGGCAGCGGCGGCACTTTCGGCAGCAGGCTGTTTAAAAAATAGCGGGTGTAGAGCAGGCGCGGCAGGCCGTGTTCGAGTGCGGCAGCCGAGGCGGGAAGGTCCACGGGCGCGGAGACGGCGGCTGCGGCCTGCGGGACGGCCGCCTGTCCGGCGCGTCCTTGTTCGCCGAGGTATTTTGCCAGCGCGTTGCCGCCGAGCGAGATGCCGACGGCGTAGATGCGGCGGTAGCGGGCGGCCAGCAGGCCGAGCATGTGGGCGATTTCGCGCGTGTCGCCGCTGTGGTATTTCTTTTCGGCCGGCACGCCGCCGCAGCTGCGGAAATGCGCCACCACGCCGTGCCAGCCGCGTTCGCGCACCGCGTGCATCATTTCGACGGCGTAGTGGCTGCCGCTGCTGCCTTCCAAGCCGTGAAACAGGACGACGAGCGGGGCTTCCGCGTCTGCCGCATCGACGAAGTCGTAAGCCGCCTGTTCGCTGCCGCCGCTGTCGGGCAGCAGTTCGCGGCGGTAGGGCGGAGGGGTGCGCTGCAACAGTTTGGCATACACGGTTTGCAGGTGGCCGCCGGGCAGCCAGAGGGGGCTGTGCAGGGGCGGCAGGTTTGCGGGCAGTTTGCGCTTGTCCATAGGGTCAGGCCGTCTGAAAAGCGGCGGGGGCGGGCGTGCCGTCGCGCATCAGCAATACCGCCGCCTGCGCTTCGATGGCTTCCATGCGCCCTAGGTAGCCGAGTTTTTCGTTGGTTTTGCCTTTGATATTCACACAGGCCGTCTGAATGCCCAAATCGGCGGCAATGTTGGCGCGCATGGAGGGAATGTGCGGCGCGAGTTTGGGCTTTTGCGCGATGACGGTGGTATCCACGTTCACAACTCGCCAGCCTAAAGCCTGCACACTTCTATACGCTTCGCGCAACAATACGCGGCTGTCGGCATCTTTAAACTCGGCGGCGGTATCGGGGAAATGGCTGCCGATGTCGCCCAAGCCCGCTGCGCCAAGTAAAGCGTCGGTAAGCGCGTGCAACAGCGCGTCGGCATCGGAATGGCCGAGCAGGCCTTTTTCAAACGGGATGTGTACGCCGCCGAGAATCAAATCGCGGCCTTCGACGAGTTGGTGGACATCGTAGCCTTGTCCGATGCGGATGTTCATTTGGTGTTCCTTATTGGTGAGGCCGTCTGAAAATGGCGGACGGCAGATAATGTTTCAGACGGCCTTCCCGCTTTGTCGGCCTTCGGTTTTGCGGTATTCGTCCAAAACTTCGACCGCCGCCGCCATGGGCAGGGCGAACTGTTTCCTGATCAGCTTCAAATCGGCAATGCGGTTGCCCGTCAGGTTCTGCCCCATCCAAAGGTATGCGGCTTCCTTTCGGGCATGGAAGGAGGCAACGGCTTTCCGGTTGCCGTATTCTTCCAGACGGCCTACCGCGAAAAATACGGCGGATACAATTAAAAAATAATACAGGCTGCCGTTTCCCCCTTTGCGGTAAAAGGCGAAAAGCAACAGGCAGGACGCTGCAGCCAGTACGGCTTTCATCATCAAAATTTTTCTGTTCACGGTAATACTCCCGCTCTTGGCCGTTTGTTTTCAGACGGCTTCTTACCTCAATGGGCTGATTACGGCCGCCCGTCGGGGTTTGTATGCACGCTCAGCACTGCGCCGCGCACATTACCGTCAGGCAAGGGGGAAATCACGATGCCGTAATCGCGGCACGAATAAACGGCGGTGGCGGTTTCCGAGAATGTGTCTTCGTCCCAGCCGGTTCGGGGTAATCCGAAACGTGTGCGTAGGTTTTTGAGCAGGACGGGCCAATCGGTTTCGGCATCGCGGTATTTTAAAGAAATGCCGGTGATTTTGCCGCCCCCGTGCTCAAGAAAGATGTCTGCGATATCCGGTGTAAATGCCGCGCCGCTGTCGGGCGGGAAAAGCAAAAAATGCCTGTTTCCCTTGGACAGCGGCATGGCTTTGGGAAATCGTTTTTGCAGCGCGGCGGCCGGTTCGCCGAGTTTGATGCCCGCGATGTCGAGCTGCCGCACGGGGACGGCGCATCCGCCTGCAACAGGTGCGGCGGCGGCCGGAAGAAGTTGGAAAACAAGGAATAAAAACATCAATGGTTTGAACATTCTATTTCCTGATGATGGTTATTTAAAGGTTCAGACGGCCTGTAACAGCAATCTCACGATAAATTCGTCCTGCGGCAGCGTCAGCTTCAAATTGCGCGTGTCGCCTTGTACCAGTAGCGGCTGCACGCCGAGTTTTTCCACCGCCGACGCTTCGTCGGTGATGCCGTCCAAATCTTCTGCCGACAGGGCGCGGTGCAGTAAGGCCGTCTGAAAGAGCTGCGGCGTTTGCGCCTGCCACAATCCGTTGCGGGAAACGGTTTCGCCGATATGGTTTGCGCCGTCGGCGCGTTTGAGCGTGTCGGCGACGGGAACGGCCAGAATGCCGCCTTGCGCGGTTCCGCCCGCCGTTTCAATCAGGCGCGTCAGGGCTTCGGGCGGCAGGCAGCAGCGGGCGGCATCGTGAACCAGGACGTTGTCGGTTCCGTCGGCCAAGCCGCGTTCCAGCAGGGCGGCAATGCCGTTGCGGACGGTTTCGGCGCGGGTTGCGCCGCCGCAGTGCAGCACGGTTAGTTTTTCATCGTTGCAGGCCGTCTGAAAACGGGTGTCGTCGGGCGACAATACTACTGCCGCGCCGTCTATCAGGGGATGGTTGAGGAAGATGTCCAAAGTGTGTTGCAAAACGGTTTTGCCGCCGATTTCGACATATTGTTTGGGTTTGCCCGCGCCGAAACGCGAGCCAATTCCGGCGGCGGGAATCAGGGCGATGTTGCGGCGTTTCATGCCTGCTCCGTTTTTTCCGCAGTCCAGAGGCATTGCCCGCCGGATGCTTTGTCGAGTTCGGCCAGATATTCGAGGTGGGCGGCGGTTTCTTCGGCATCGGCACGCAGGATTTTCAGGCCGCCGCCGGCCGTCTGAACGGCTATGCCCGTATCGGCGGACTGCGCGGCGGCAGCCGTTTCTTCCGCCCCGACGAGGTCGAATTGTTCGCGCGTCATCGCCAGATAGACTTCGGCCAGCAGTTCGCAGTCGATGAGCGCGCCGTGCAGGACGCGCTTGCTGCGGTCTACGTCGAGGCGGCTGCACAATGCATCCAGGCTGGCTTTTTGTCCGGGAAATTTTTCCCGCGCCATGGCCAGGGTGTCGGTTATTTCGCAATCGAGTTCTTCGATGCTCGGCAGCCCCATGCGGGCAAATTCCATATTGAGGAAGCCGACGTCGAAGCGGGCGTTGTGGATAATCAGTTCCGCCCCGCGCAGGAAGTCGGCGATTTGCTGGCCGACCTGCTCGAATTTCGGCGCGTTGCGTTCTTCAAGCTGTTCGAGCGTGATGCCGTGCACCGCCGCCGCTTCTTCGGGGATGTCGCGGTCGGGATGGATGTAGAGGTGCAGGTTGTTCATGGTCAGCTGGCGTTTTTTCATTTCGATGCCGGCAAATTCCAGCATCCGGTCGCCCCGGTCGGCATAAAGGCCCGTGGTCTCCGTATCCAAAATAATCTGTCTTTCCCGCGCCATGTTTCAATCCTTTCGTTGGTTCCAATCGGGCAGCCCGCCATTTTAACCTATGGCCGCCGTTTTGGCTGCACGCATAGTTAGAGGCCGTCTGAAAGCGCGGTTTTTAAGGAATTAAAACGGTTTTATATTCCGAATAAATTTTTTTGAAATTTATTTCTTTTAATTTCAATCTGATAGCTATAAATTCCTTATTGCTAATAATTATCGTTTGATTTTTCAAAAAAGTTCGGCTAATATACGCCACATCGAAAGCAGACAACAACGCAGCAAGGAGGTGGAAATGTCCGAAACGATGTTCAAACTCTTTGCCCTGGATATTTTACAGCTGCACCGCCAAACCTTTTCTTCTTGGTTGGCCGTGCCCCAGGCGGAGGATGGTGCCGAACCGGCCGTTTTCTGCAGCGTATATGCCCATGTGGACGGTCATTATTATTTTGCCGTACCCGAGCAATGCCCCGCGCTGAACAAGCAAAACGGCATTGTGCTGATTGAAGACGAAGAGGCCGACATCCGATTGAGCTGGATAGGCCGAACGCGGGAAGTTTCCTGCAAAGAATGTGTTTACCGGGATGCCTGTGCCGCCCTGCGGCGGAGGTGTCGGGAGGCAGAAGGCATCGATTGCAACTGCCGCCTGTTGGAGCTTTGTCCCGAGCAAGGCAGATTAAGTATCAGCGACAAATTTGATTCCGCGTTGTCCCCGCAACTCCTGCAACGCGCCTTATATCCTGCGGCAGAACGCGTCTGTCCGGCTTCGGGATAATGTAAAAGTTTTGGTAGTGGTTTGTGTTCCTTTTGCGCCCCTGGTAACAGGGGCGATTTTTTTGCCGCCTTTTTTCAGACGGCCTTCTTTGGCATAATTGAGGCCGTCTGAAAACATCACGCGATAAACCATGCAACTGCTCAAATATCTGCAAGCCCAAGGATTGGGCAGCCGCAAACAATGCCAATGGCTGATTGATAACGACTGCGTTGCCGTCAACGGCGAAATCCTCAACGACGGCAAAAGCGAAATCGATCCTGCGGAAGTCCGCACCTTGCACATCGATGGCGAAGCCGTTCAAGCCGTTCCACAGCCTTACTTTTATATCGTATTGAACAAACCTGCCGATTACGAAACTTCGCACAAACCGCGTGATTATCCGAGCGTGTTCAGCCTGTTTCCCGACCACATGCGCAACATCGACATGCAGGCCGTCGGACGCTTGGATGCCGACACCACCGGCGTTTTGCTGATTACGAACGACGGCCAGTTCAACCACCGCATGACCTCGCCCAAATACAAAGCGGCCAAGCTCTACCGCGCCGGCTTGAAACATCCCGCCGACGAAACTTTCTGCCAAAGCCTGAAAAACGGCGTGTTGCTCCATGATGACGATGAAACCGTGCAGGCTGCCGAAGCGGTGCTGGAAAATCCGCACACATTGCTGCTGACGATTACCGAAGGAAAATACCACCAGGTCAAACGCATGGTCGCGGCCGCTGGAAACCGCGTGGAAACGCTGCACCGCTTGAAATTCGGCGAATGGTCTGCCGAGCATCTTGCACCCGGCGAATGGCAATTTATTACAATAAAATAAATCGACTTGAAGAATGCCGTTTATTTTATTTATCAACCGTCTGTTTATTTTTTATACGGAAGACAACGGGAGTTGATTACTATTTACCCCGTCTGACAGACGTTTGCTTTCTAGCAAACATGTGAGTAAGACGTTTTCCCGTAATGTGTTTGGCCATCTATACTTTCCCCTTGGTATAGATGGTATTTTTTTGCCCGGATGTTTCCGCGTCCGCTAAAAGGGTATTGATGGCGGCTTTTGACTTTGAGCCGAGATTTGAAATGTGAGGCCGTCTGAAAACCGTCAATCAGGTTTTCAGACGGCCTTTTCCCGCTTAAAGCGGTTAAAAAAGCAATGACGCAGGGTTTGCAAATTGGCGCGCATAGGTTTTCAAATCCTGATTTAGGCGGCGCATACGGATTAAAATAAAGGTATAGGATTGCCCAATTTATTGGAAATTATCGTCGGCTGTCCGGCCAAGGCATGGTAGCGGTACGGTTTTTATAGTGGATTAAATTTAAACCGGTACAGCGTTGCCCCTCCTTGCCTTACTATTTGTAATGTCTGCGGCTTCGTCGCCTTGTTCTGATTTAAATTTAATCCGTTATATCGGGCGTATGGGAATGGCTGCTTTGTTTTTCAAAGATGAAACCTGGTTTTGAGTCGGTATGCCGATCGGCGAAACTTGAGCATGAAGTGTTGATGGATATGAACTATATCGGACGTTTTGCGCCCAGCCCGACCGGGCGGCTGCACATCGGTTCGCTGCTGACCGCACTGGCTTCGTATGCCGATGCGCGTGCCGCCGGCGGGCGGTGGCTGCTGCGGATGGAGGATTTGGATCCGCCGCGCGAGATGCCGGGGGCGGCAGACGATATTTTGCGCACGCTGGAGGCGTTCGGTTTCGAGTGGGACGGCACGGTGGAATATCAAAGCCGCCGCTATGATGTGTATGCGGAGGCTTTGGGCCGTCTGAAAGCGGCAGGGCTGGTGTATCCGTGTTATTGCAGCCGCCGCGAATGGCAGGGTGCGGCACGGCAGGGTGCGGACGGGTTCGTTTACAACGGCCGCTGCCGCAATCCGGTTTTGAGGCCGTCTGAAAGCGGCCGCCCGCCCGCCTGGCGTTTGCGCGTGCCGGAGGGGGAAGTGGCATTTGACGATGCGGTGGTGGAGCGTTACGCGCAGGATTTGGCGCGGGACATCGGCGATTTCGTGTTGCTGCGTGCCGACGGTTTTTGGGCGTATCAGCTGGCGGTGGTGGCCGACGATGCGGCGCAGGGTGTAACGCATGTGGTGCGCGGGCAGGATTTACTGGTTTCCACGCCGCGCCAGATTTGGTTGCAGCATTGCTTGAACGTGCCGACGCCGCAGTATGCCCATTTGCCGCTGCTGGTGAACCGCCACGGGCAGAAGTGGTCGAAGCAGACGCTTGCGCCCGCGCTGGATTTGTCGCGCCGCGAGGCTTTGCTGCGGCAGGTGTCGTCTTATCTGAACCTGCCGCCCGCTCCCGATGTGGACAAGCCGAAGGATTTGTTGGATTGGGCGGTGGCAAATTGGCGGCTGGACAAGGTGCCGGGCGGGGCGGTGTGCACGGAAGGCGCGGAAACGGATGAGGCCGTCTGAAAACAATGTTTTAACGGTTTTGAAAACCCGGACTGCGTTTTCAGACGGCCTTCATCATGGAATCGTACCCGTTATCGGAATGCGCTGTATGTGGCCAAAATCATGCTGAGGCCGGATGTGTAGCTGTCGATATATTCCATAATGATTTCATCGGCATAAGGCTTTAGATATTTTTCTGCCGATTCGGCATAATTCGGAAAAATCCTCTGCTTGCCGTAATTAATGGAATGCTTGGAGTACGCGCATTTCGCGCAGGGCTGGTTCCCTTGCCGTGTTGTTTGACACAAATGTACAGGTAAACCAAATTCTCACCGTCCGGTTCTTTGACCCATGAACGCATGCCGCGTATGTTTTGCGGTACGGTTAAAAGCCCTGTTCGTTTAAGAAGGCGGATGGCTTTTTAATTTCGGTAGTGAAGCTCATTTTTTATCGGTTCAAGCGGGTTGTTTTCAGGCGGATCAGCGCAGTTGTCTGCCGTTTTCCCAGTCGATAATCAGGCTGGGCTTTTTTGCGCCGCCGCAGCGGCCACCGATGATGAGGGCGTGGCGACCGAATTGGCGGCGGGCTTCTCGTTGGTTGCGGCAGGAGCGTTTGCCGGCTTTGTTGCAGGAGGTGGAGACCAGCGGTTGGCCGAGCAGGCGGCAGAGGCTGCGTGCGCCGGGGTGGTTGGGGACGCGGACGGCGAGTTTGCGGCGGTTGCGGCCGCGCAGCAGGGCGGGAATGCGGTCGGCGGCGGGCAGGAGGAAGGTTTTGCGTGCCGGCCATTGGCTTTCGAGCAGGCGGCGGTCGGTTTCATCGAGGGGTTGCAAAAGGGGACGGAGGCGGTCGAGTGTGTCGCCGATGACGATCATGCCTTTGTGTTGGGGGCGGCGTTTGAGGCGGATGAGTTTTTTCAGTGCCTTCGTGTGCGTCGGCAGGCAGCCGAGCCCGTAGCAGGATTCGGTGGGGTAGGCGATGAGGCCGCCGCGTTTGAGGTGGTTTTTCAGACGGCCTGCGGCGATGGCGGAGAGGATGTGTTGCATGGCGGGACGGGTGGTGGAAAACGGGTAATTGTACGCTTTGTCGGCGGGTTTGCCGAATGGGAGGCCGTCTGAAGGTGTGGTTTTATGTTGTCGGGGCTGCGCTTTCAGACGGCCTGTGGTTTAGTTGATGGTTTTTTTACCCAAAAGGATGATGTCGACCTGCATGGTTTCGAGGTCGCAGACTTGCGGCAGCCGCCCCCATTCTTGGAAACCGAAGGTGTGGAACAGGCGGATGCTGGCGTGGTTGTGGCCGAAGATGGCGGCGATGATGTTTTTGATGCCTAAGGAGGGGGCTTTTTCCAGTATGTAGCGGACGAGTATTTTACCGACGCCGACTCCGCGCATGTCGTGGCGGACGTAGATGCTGATTTCGGCGGTGATGCTGTAGGCTTCGCGCGGGTAGTAGTCGCTGAAGCCGCCCCAGGCGAGGAGTTCGCCTTCTTGGTTTTTCAGGACGTAGAGCGGGCGGTTGCCGCCGTGGGCATCGAGCCAGCTTTGGCGGCTTTCGACGGTGGCCGGGCTGAGGTCGGCAGTGGCAAGGCGACTGTCTATGGTGCTGTTGTAGATGTCTACGATGGCGGACAGGTCGTCTTGCCGTGCTTCGGTGATGCGGTAGCCGTTCATTTTCAGACGGCCTATCGGACGAGTTTGGAGATGGTTTTGAACGCCGGGTGTTTGGCATCGCGGAGGAGGGCAAAGAGGAGGCTTTCGCCGTTGCCGACGGTTACACCTGCCGCGCGCATTTGTTCGAGGCCGTTGGTTTTGTTGGCGGGGTTGCGCGAGGCGGCGCATTCGGCGGGGATGTAGACGTTCAGTCCTTGCGCGCGCAGGTCAAGTGCGGTTTGCAGCATGCAGATGTGGGTTTCCGCGCCGATGAGGACGATGTTTTGTGCGTTGTGCCGGCGGATGAAGTCTTCGGTTTCGGGCAGGACGGCGGAGAAGCGGGTTTTTTCGACGAAGGGGGTGTCCGGCAGCAGGCTTTTGATTTCCGGCAGGGTGGTGCCGAGGCCTTGGGGGTATTGTTCGGTCGCCATCATGGGGATGCCGAGGGCGTGCAGTCCTTGGATGAGGAGTGTGCAGGCGGCGGTGAAGCGTTCGGCTTCGTGCAGGGCCGGGGTCAGGCGTTCTTGGATGTCGACGATGAGGCAGGCGGTGTTGTCGGTACGCAGTGTCATGGCGGTTTCCTTTTTTAGGGTTGAGGGCGGATTTTTAATCGGTTTGGGCGGTTATACGGTAAATCAGGCCGTCTGAAAAGGTTTCAGACGGCCTGATTTGTGTTTAGGGGTTTTCGCGCCATTGGTGGATGAGTTCGCGCAGTTGTTCGGGGTGTTCGTGGCCGCTGTCGATGGCGGTTTGCAGCCATTTGCAGGCGACGGCTGTGTCTTGCGGTACGCCGGTGCCGGAGTAGTGCAGGCAGGCGAGGTTGTATTGGGCGGTGGTGTCGCCTTGGGTGGCGGCTTGGGTAAACCAGCGGGCGGCTTGTTTGGGGTCGGCCTCTATGCCTTCGCCGTTGTAGTACATCATGCCGAGGTTGGTTTGTGCTTTGGGGTGGCCGTTGCGGGCGGCCAGCGAGTAGTAGGCGAACGCGCTTTCAAAGTCTTGCGGTACGCCTATGCCGTAGTGCAGGGCGAAACCGGATTGGTAGTTGCGTTCGACGGATTGTTGGAATTCGAGGACTTCTTGGTTGTAGGCGGGGTTGGCAACGTGGCTGCGGGAATCGAGCATCAGCAGGCGCTGCATGGCAACGAGGCTGCCGTATTTGACGGCGTGTTCGTAATAGCTGCGCGCTTTTTCCAGGTCGGTATGGATGCCGAGGCCGTATTGGCGGATGTCGCCCAAGAGGCAGAGTGCGTCGGGATGGTTGTGCCGGGCGGCTTTGGCGGCAAAAAGGGCGGCTTTTTTATAGTCGCGCGGCAGGTTGGTGCCGATGAGGTATTGTTTGGCCAAAAAGGCGCAGGCATTGTCGTCTTCCTGTCGGGCGGCTTTGTTGATCCATTTGATGCCTTCTTCCGGGTTGGCAGGCAAGTGTTGTCCTTCCAGCAGGAGCTTGCCCAGTTCGGCTTGGGCGGCGGGTATGCCGGCATCGGCGGCGATACGTAGGTGGTAGAGTGCCTGGGTGTGGTTTTTGACGACACCTTGTCCGTGCAGGAATTGGTTGGCCAGTTGCCAATGGGCGGATACGATGCCTTGTGCGGCGGCCTGTTGGTAAAGCTGGTGGGCGGCGGGCAGGTTGAGGCTGCCGTCTTTTTGGTAGTGCTGGGCAAGGAAAAGTTGGGCTTGGGGGTGGTGTTTTTGTGCCGCTTGTTTGGCCCAGTAGAGGGCGCGGTCGTCTTTTTGTTCGCCGTAGTAGTGCATGACACGGACTTGTGCGTCGGTATGGCCTTCTTCGGCCAGCGAGAGGTAGGCGGGCAGGACGGATTGGATGTTGATGCCGTTGTCTTCGCGCAGTAGGGCGAGGTTGTAGCGTGCCGTGGTATGTCCGCCTTCCGCCGCTTTGCGCAGCCAGTAGGTAGCCTGAACTCGGTTGGGGTCCGTGCCCATGCCGTACTGCATGCAGCCGCCGAGTTGGAAGGCTGCTTCGGCATGACCGGCTTCCGCCGCTTGTTCGAGCAGGGGAAGCGCGGTTGCGTAGTCAGGCGGCATGGCTGTTAGGAGCTTTTGCGCCTGCTGGAAGATGGAGTCGGCGTTTTCTGTTTCTGTCATGGTCGGTGTCTGTTTGGATTTCTTATTTTAACAGAAGGTTGTTGATTCTAGCCGATAATAACCGTTTGTGCTAGAAATGGACTGTTTGAATAATGCCGGATATTTCTTACGGTTATGTGGATGAAAGCCGTCTGAAAATGTGTTTCAGACGGCCCTATCTATTATTCAATCTCTAAAGTCGGAAAGGATTTGACCAGGTCATCTACGGCTTTGACCCGCAGCAGGAAGTCTTCCAGTTTGGCGAGCGGTAGTGCGCTGGGGCCGTCGCATTTCGCGCGGTCCGGGTCGGGATGGGCTTCAAGGAACAGGCCGGCCAATCCCGTCGCCATGCCGGCCAAAGCCAAGTCCAATACTTGTTCGCGCCGTCCGCCGGAAGCGGCAGAGCCGGAATCGCGGGTTTGCAGGGAGTGGGTAACGTCGAAAATCAGCGGTACGCCCGGGCAGTTTTTCTTCATAACGCCGAAACCGAGCATGTCTACCACCAGGTTGTCGTAGCCGAAATTCGAGCCGCGTTCGCACAGAATCAGTTTGTCGTTACCGGCTTCTTTGAATTTTTCCACGATGTTCTTCATTTGCGAAGGGCTGAGGAATTGGGGCTTTTTGATGTTGATGACACGGCCGGTTGCCGCCATCGCCGCCACCAAATCGGTCTGGCGTGCCAAGAAGGCGGGCAGTTGCAGGACGTCGCATACTTCCGCCACCGGCGCGCATTGGTAGGGTTCGTGCACGTCGGTAATCACCGGCACGCCGAATTCGCGTTTGACGGTGGCAAAAATCTTCATGCCTTCATCCAATCCGACGCCACGGTAGGAGTGTACGGACGAGCGGTTGGCCTTGTCGAACGAGGCTTTGAATACATACGGGATACCGAATTTTTCGGTAACTGCGGTATATTGTTCGCAGGCATAAAGCGTGGAATCCAGGTCTTCCAATACATTCAGTCCGCCGAATAGGACGAACGGGGCATTGTTGGCGACGGTAATCGAATTGATGGATACGGTCATGTTGAATCCTGAGGAAATATTGGATAAAAATGTTTCGGCGAAGTTTTCAGACGGCCTGAATGCTAGTCTTCATAACCATTCGGGTTGTTTTTCACCCAACGCCAGGCATCTTCCATCATTTGGGTCAAATCACGTTTGGTTTCCCAGCCGGTTTGCTGTTTGGTATAAGCAGGGTCGGCATATACACAGGCCAAGTCGCCTTCGCGGCGCGGCTTGATTTGATACGGAATGGTCAATCCCGAAGCAGCTTCAAAGGCGCGGACAATTTCCAACACCGAATATGCACGCCCCGATCCCAAATTCAACAGATGTACGCCGGGAATATGCCCTTTGGCCTTCATTGCGGCAACATGGCCTTCCGCCAAATCCACCACATGAATATAGTCGCGCATACCCGTGCCGTCAGGAGTCGGATAATCATCGCCGAATACGGAAAGAAACGGCAGTTTCCCGCCGGCCACTTGGCAGACATACGGCAGAAGGTTATTCGGAATCCCATTAGGGTGCTCGCCGATTAAGCCGCTTTGATGTGCACCGATAGGATTGAAATAACGCAATAAAATCACGCTCCAACGAGGGTCGGCTTTTTGAATGTCGGTCAAAATCCGTTCCACCATCGCCTTGGATGTGCCATAGGGATTGGTGGTGTCGCCCGGTTTCATGTCTTCCGTGTAAGGGACTTTTCCCGGATCGCCATATACCGTAGCCGAAGAGCTGAAAACGATCTTGAATACGCCCGCCCTTGCCATTTCTTCGACCAACACCAAACTGCCCGACACATTGTTGTCATAATACTTGATCGGTTCGGACACACTCTCGCCAACCGCTTTCAGGCCGGCAAAATGAATGACGGAATCGATGTCGTGCTCGGCAAAAATCCGCCGTAAAATTTCGCGATCGCGGATATCTCCTTGGTAGAACTGCACGGGTTTCCCGGTAATCTGCTGCAAACGCGGCAGGGTTTTTACGGACGAATTGCTCAGGTTGTCCAAAATCACGACATCAAAGCCGGATTGGAGCAACGAGATAACGGTGTGCGAACCGATAAAGCCGGTTCCGCCGGTTAGGAGGATAGTCATTATTTGTTCCTTCGTGATGTATCTCTAAGAGTAGTGAATTGCAGAATTGATGTAAATGATACTACCAAGGCCGTCTGAAAAATAGTTTTCAGACGGCCTTCATGATATTGATCCGGTTTAACTCAGGCCGTTCTCGGATGCTTGTTGCAGGCGGGCTTCGAAGTTGCTCAGATTGACGCCTGCTTGTTGTGCGGCAGCGACGACTTCGGCGACGCTTGCGCCGTTTTGCACTTGATGATAGCCCCAGAGCAGTGAGCAGCGGGTGCCGGTGCGGCAGTAGGCGAGGACGGGTTGGGGGACGCTTTTGAGCAGGTTTTGGAAAGCGGCGACATCGGCGGCGTTGATGGCGGGCGCAACGACGGGCTGATGGTGGTGTTCGCAGATGCACGCGGCTTCAAGCCAGCTTTCGACTTGTTTGAACGTAACTTGGTTTTCTTCTTCGCCGTCGGGACGGTTGCAGATGACGGTTTGGATGCCGAGTTTGGCGGCTTCTTGTACGTCTGCTTCGGTCAGTTGCGGGGCGATGTAGAGGTTGTCGGCAAGTTTTTGGATAGACATGGGTTTTCCTTTTCTAGGTTTGATGATGGATTTTAGTTGCCTTGAGGGGCCAACAGGGCTTTTTCCAATCGTTTTTTATTGACTTCGGACTGTTTTTGTATGTATTTGCGGACAATGCCGTCAATCGCTGTATCTTGTTGCATATTGGATCGGGTTGACCAAATGGCAGCGGAAAGGGTGAGGTCTACATGGTTAGGGTGTTGGGCGGCAGCTGTTTGGGCTTTGATGATGTAGTCAACGATACGTTCGATCGCTTTCGGATTGCCGGTGGCGAAATAAGTTACCCAATGAAAATCCAGTGATGCAGCGGAAATGATGGGTTCTTGAAGTGGATGGAGGCTTTTGCTTTTTTTGAGGTTGTTTTTAAGCTCGGTATTTAATGTCAGGCTGTCAAGGCAGGTTTTGGCTTGATGCGTGCCTGTCAGGGCGAGGGTGTAGGCGGAAAAGGTCAGGGCGTCGCCTCGGTAGGTTCGGATTTTGTCACACCAAATGGTGCTGCCTCGGGGATATTTTTGCAGCACTTGCGTGCCCCATGCAAGGGTGGTTTCGCGCATGATATTGGCTTTGACAATCTGGTCCATTAGAGAAGCAGCACGTTCGGCAGAGGGATTTTTGTAGAAGACGGCGATATCCTTTCCTACTTTATATGCCGAATCTGATTGGGGGGCGGCTGTGGCGTGCAAACTGAGTAACAGGACGGTGATGCTGACAAGGATTTTTTTCATGGTTGTTTCTTTCAGTGTTGATGTTTCAGACGGCCTCAATCTGGCACTTGAGGCCGTCTGAAAATTAGACTCGGTCATTATAAAGCCAGTTTTCAAATAATTCTCGGTCGGTAATGTAGAGGACGGCGGTATCGGCTTCGGCAGCTTGGACGATAATGTCGGCGACGTACAGGATGCCGGTGCGGAAGTAGTGGAGGCAGGCGGTGGCGCCGATGGGGAGTTGCGCCCACTGTGCGGCAAGGTCGGTGCAGGCGTAGCCGTCGATGGCGATGATTTTGTCCTGCGGGCAGAGGGCGGCGTTTTCTGCGCTGCCGCCGTTGAAGACGTGGGTCAGGGTGGCGTGGTCGCTGTTTTGTTTGAACCTTGCGCCGAAGTCGGAGGCGGGGGCAGGCGTTTCGGTTGGCGGTTCGGGCAGGAATGCGCCGCCGTGTCCGCGCGGTTGTGCCTGCCATTGCAGCCCGATGCCTATGGTGGCGAGGAGTTCGGTAAGGGGCAGGTCTGTTGTGGTGTAGAGGGTCGTCTGAAAAAAGTCTTCGAGGTCTAGGCCGGTAAACGCTTGGCAACGGGCTTGCCATTGTTTTTCGGGAATGCCTTGCCGAGTGTCCAGCCAATCGCGGTAGTGTTGCTGCATGACGTTGTCGAGGGTGTGTCGCCCGCTGCTTTTGCTGCGGATGGCGAGGTCAAGGCAGAGGGCGGCAAGTGCGCCTTTTTGGTAGTAGCTGACGATGGCGTTTGGGCTGTTTTCGTCTTGTTTGTAGAATTTGTTCCAAGCGGTGAAGCTGGATTCGGCAAGACTTTGTTTCAGACGACCTTTGGTTTGCTGCACGCGGGTGATGCTTTGGGCGAGCAGGCGCAGGTAGGCTTCGGGGGAGATGGTGCGGCTTCGGGCGAGGGAGAGGTCGTCGTAGTAGGAGGTGATGCCTTCAAATGCCCAGAGTTGCTCGGTGTAGTTTTCGCGGTCGAGGTCGTAGGGGGCGAAGGCGGCGGGTTTGATGGATTTGACGTTCCAGGCGTGGAAGTATTCGTGTGAGAACAATCCGAGCAGTTGGGTGTAGGCGTCGTTGGCTTCGGTCATGCCGTGCGGCGGCAGACTGTGGCGGTCGGCGAGCAGGGCGGTGCTGCTAATGTGTTCAAGTCCGCCGTAGATGTTGTCGCCGACGTGGAGCAGAAAGAGGTAAGTCGTGAACGGGGCAGGGGAGGGGAACATTGCCAGTTCGGTTTTGCAGATTTTGCGGATGTCTGACACGATGCGGTCGCGGTCGAAATCGGGATAGTGGCCGCTTAAGGCGATGCGGTGTGGGATGCCGCCGGCTTCAAAATCGAGAAATTCGATGTTGCCCAGTTCGACAGGGTGGTCGATTAAGTCGTGGTATGAGGCCGTCTGAAAAGTATTTGAGCCTGTCGTCGGCATGCTGGTTGCGATGCGCCATTCCTTAGGAAGGTCGTTGAAGCTTAGGCTGTGGGTGTCTTTCAGGCGGCCTTCTATGGAGAAAAACAGGCAGCTGCCGTCGAAAAAACCGCGATTGGTGTCTAAGAATGAGCCGCGAACCGATAAATCGAAGGCGTAGACGGTATATCGGATTACCCAATGTCCGGATTTTGGGCTGGTCTGCCAGATGTTTTTTGCTGTTTGCGATAAGGCGGCAGATTGCCCGTCGCATTCTGCACTCATTGTAATGATGTGGCGGGAAAAGTCGCGAATCAAGTAACTGCCTGGTACCCAGTTTGGTAGTTTGAGAACGGCTGAAGAGTCAGAAGGATTTTGAAATTTAAGGGTAATATGCCATTGATGGGCTTTGGGGTTGGGAGTTAGGGTATAGGTAATCATGATAAAAATTTATCGGCTTGATGCAATAAAGCAATGTTAAGAATTATTTGGTTGGTGTCAAATCATAAATTAGTTAAAATCTATAACCTTGTAAAGTGTATGGGAATTTAGTGTAAAGAAAATGGATTTTTCTTGACAAAAGTCCATATTTTTGGTTGATGTCGCCATTATGGCAGCCGAAAGGCAGTCTGCCAAGATATTCCCAATGCTCGTTCGGTAAAACGGCTGTCGAATGGTTTGATGCGGCAGTCGGAGCAAATTGATGGAAACGGCTTTCGCGGGAACCGGCAACGGATGCCCGCTAAAGCAGCTATTTATTTTCCGTGTTTAATGGAGACTTTCATGGAAGCGCAAACTTATAACTACAAAGTAGTGCGGCAGTTCGCCGTTATGACTGTAGTTTGGGGGGTGGTGGGTATGCTGGTCGGCGTGATTGCTGCTGCCCAGTTGTTTTTACCCTCACTCAATCTGTCTGAGATTGGTCCGTGGTTTCACTTCGGACGAATCCGTCCGCTGCACACCAATGCTGTGATTTTCGCCTTTGGTGGCTGCGGTTTGATTGGTACCTCATATTATGTGGTGCAGCGTACTTGTAATACACGCCTGTTCGGCGGCTGGCTGGCTGCATTCACCTTTTGGGGTTGGCAGGCTGTTATTTTAGCCGCAGCCATCAGTTTCCCATTGGGTTACACTCAAGGTAAGGAATATGCCGAGCTGGAGTGGCCGATTGATATTTTGATTACATTGGTGTGGGTGGCCTACGCGGTTGTATTCTTCGGAACAATTGCCAAACGTAAGGTCAAACATATCTATGTGGCCAACTGGTTCTATGGCAGCTTTATTTTGGCGGTTGCTTTGCTGCATATCGTGAACAACCTCAGCCTGCCTGTCGGGTTGATGAAATCGTATCCGGTTTATGCAGGTGCAATTGATGCGATGGTTCAGTGGTGGTATGGCCATAATGCCGTGGGCTTCTTCTTAACTGCCGGCTTCTTGGGCATGATGTATTACTATGTGCCGAAACAGGCAGGCCGTCCGGTTTATTCTTACCGCTTGTCTGTCGTTCACTTCTGGGCCTTGATTTTTACCTATATGTGGGCAGGTCCTCACCATCTTCACTACACCGCTTTGCCGGATTGGACTCAATCTGTCGGCATGGTGCTTTCTCTGATTCTGTTTGCACCGTCTTGGGGCGGCATGATCAACGGTATTATGACCTTGTCCGGTGCATGGCATAAATTGCGTACCGACCCTATTCTGAAATTCTTGATCGTATCTTTGTCGTTCTACGGTATGTCTACCTTTGAAGGTCCGATGATGTCGATTAAAACCGTCAATGCTTTGAGCCACTATACTGATTGGACTGTCGGCCATGTGCATGCCGGTGCGTTGGGTTGGGTAGGTTTTGTAACCATCGGTTCGATTTACTATATGATTCCACGATTGTTCGGTCAAAAAGAAATGTATAGTACTAAATTGATTGATGCCCATTTTTGGATCGCGACCATCGGTGTGGTTCTGTATATCGCCTCCATGTGGATCGCAGGTGTGATGCAAGGTCTGATGTGGCGTGAAATGAATCCCGACGGTACATTGACTTACTCTTTCGTTGAAAGTGTGAAGGAAAGCAAACTGTATTATGCAATTCGTTTTTCAGGCGGCCTGTTATATTTGAGCGGTATGCTTATTATGGCTTACAACACTTACCGTACTATTGCCAACGGTAAACCGGTTGAAGCTGAAATTCCCGCCATATCTGAAGCGCAACATCACTAAACAAAAAGACGGGCTACCAAAATGAAATTACAACAATTAGTCGAAGAAAAAGTAGGCATACTTATCGTATTTACCCTGCTGGTGGTTAGCGTGGGTTTGCTGATCGAAGTCGTACCTCTGTTTTTCTCACCTGCTGTTACTCAACCGATTAAGGGAGTAAAGCCCTACAATGCGCTGCAGGTGGCGGGACGTGATATCTATGTGCGTGAAGGTTGTTACAACTGTCACTCGCAAATGATTCGTCCTTTCCGCGCAGAGACCGAGCGTTACGGTCATTACTCCGTTGCCGGTGAATCGGTTTATGACCGTCCGTTCCAATGGGGTTCCAAACGTACAGGACCTGATTTGGCACGTGTAGGCGGCCGCTATTCCGACGAATGGCATCGCATCCATTTGCTCAATCCTCGTGATGTCGTACCTGAGTCCAATATGCCTGCCTTCCCATGGCTGGCGCGCAACAAGGTTAATCCTGACCAAATCGTGGCGCACATGAAAGGGCTGCAAACTCTCGGTACTCCCTACACTGATGAAGAAATCGCCAAAGCACCGGAAATGCTGAAAGATAAATCCGAATTGGATGCGGTAATCGCTTATCTGCAAGGATTGGGCTTGGCGTTGAAAAACGTAAGGTAACATCATGGACGTTAATTGGGCGCGCAGTCTGTTTACAGTATTAGTGTTTATCTGCTTCATGTTGGTGCTGTATATCGTGATGAACAAACGAAACAAATCGAATTACGATGAAGCATCCCGCAGCATCATTGAAGATGACGATACTGCACATGATGATAACGATAATAACGGTGCCGCCCGATAAACCGTGGCCACGGAGCTAAAATAATGAACACAACTTCACATTTCACCAGTGATTTCTGGAACTATTACATTATCGGCATAGTCGTATTGAGCTTTATCGGCCTGATATGGCTTTTGCTTTCACAAAACAAGGTCAAACCGCCTAAAAAAGGAGAGGATGTCGATACCACAGGCCATAACTGGGATGGTATTGAAGAATACAACAACCCCATGCCGCGCTGGTGGTTCTTCCTTTACATCGGGACTTGGCTGTTCGGTATCGGCTATTTAGTGTTATATCCCGGCTTAGGCGATTTTGGCGGTATCGGATTCGGCGGTAAAAAATGGACCAGTATCGAGCAATACCACGAAGAAGTGGCGCAAGCCGAGCAGAGCTACAAACCGCTTTACGACAAATATGCCAAAATGCCGGTTGAACAAGTTGCAAAAGATCCTGCAGCACAAAAAATAGGTAAAAACCTGTTTGATACTTACTGTATTCAGTGTCACGGCTCAGATGCCAAAGGTGCGCGCGGTTTCCCGAATTTGACCGATTCCGATTGGTTATTTGGCGGTACTCCGGAAAAAATTCATGAGACCATTGTTAAAGGCCGTACTGGTGTAATGGATTCATGGGGTCCGAAATTGGGTGAAGAGCGTGTTAAGGATGTTGCACACTATGTCATGTCGTTGTCCAAACCTGCGGAACAATATGATGCAGTTCGTGCAGAACGCGGTAAAGAACTGTTTAACGGCCCGCCTGCAAACTGCTTTGCCTGCCATGGCGACAAAGGCCAAGGTATTCGTGGTTCCGGCCCGAATCTGACTGACGACGTATGGTTGTGGGGTGGTACTCAAAAAGCCATTATTGAAACCATTACCAATGGCCGCCATAATCAAATGCCGGCCTGGGAAGGCTTCTTGGATAAAGACAAAATCCATCTTTTGACCGCTTATGTTTGGGGTTTGTCGCATAAAGACGGCAAGGCGCAGAAAACCGATACCGAAAATGTATTAGGCGCGAAAGCTGCGGCGGCTGCCGAAGCCGCAACAGCCGAGAAGAAAAAAGCAGATGCCGAAGCTGCAGCCAAAGCTGTGTCTGAAAGTACAACTGCTGCTTCTGCACCTGTTGCCGACAAACCGGCTGAGGCTGCTTCAGGCAAACTCGCCGAGGCGGCACCTGCTGCAGCGGCAGACGGTAAGAAAGTGTTTGACGGATTGTGCTTTGGTTGTCACGGTGCCAATTCGGCCATTCCGAATACGCCGCGTCTGACTCATAAAGACGAATGGGCTCCGCGCATCAAAAAAGGCAAAGATACCTTGTTTAAGCATGCTCTCGAAGGTTTCCAAGATAAAGGCATGATGCCGGCCAAAGGCGGAAATACCGAATTGAGCGATGATGAGGTAAAAGCTGCCGTTATCTATATGGTGAATGAATCCGGTGGTAAATTCTGATAAGGCTGCACAACAAAAGGGAATACCTAATCGGGTATTCCCTTTATTTTCTTTATTTTATGGAAGGCCGTCTGAAAATCGTTTTCCAGACGGCCTTCCATTTAGAATGGTAGCTGTTTAATTGTCAAAAGTGTTGCAGCGGTTGATGTCGCCGCTTTCAAAGCCGCGTTTAAACCAATACATGCGCTGCGCCGAGCTGCCGTGGGTAAAGCTGTCGGGTACGGCATAACCCTGACTGCGTTTTTGCAGGGTGTCGTCGCCCACGGCTTCGGCCGCATTGATTGCTTCCTCTATGTCGCCTTCTTCCAGCAAGTCCTGCCGCTGCGCGTCTTTCGCCCAAATCCCGGCGAAGCAGTCGGCCTGCAGTTCGAGTTTTACCGATAATTTGTTGGCTTCGGTTTTGCCCGCCTGTTGCTGCATCTGATGCACTTGCGGCAGGATGCCCAGCAGGTTTTGCACATGGTGGCCGACTTCATGCGCGATGACGTAGCCGAAGGCCGTATCGCCTGCCGCACCGAGTTTGGTGCGCATCTCTTCGTAGAACGACAAATCGAGGTAAACCTTTTTATCAGCCGGGCAGTAAAACGGCCCCATCGCCGCCTGACCCATACCGCAGGCGGTGCGTGTGCCGCCGGTATACAGTACCAGAGTGGTGGGCGTATAGCGGGCATTGCGTTTGGCAAAGTAATCGGCCCAGGTTTTTTCCGTATCGGCCAACACCACGCCCGCCAATTCTCTCAGTTGTGCCTCCTGCTTGCTTTCCACGACGGTTTGCTGTGCTCCGCCGCTCAGCTGCTGCGCTCCGCCCACCAGGCCGGACAAATCGACGCCGTAGTACGCACCTACCAGCACGACGATGATGCCGATGATGCCCATCCCGCCGCCGCCTCCACCACCGCCGCTTCCTCGGCGGTCTTCAATGTTAGAGCTTTGTTCACGTCCCTGCCAACGCATAAATTTGTTCCTTTTCGATAGTTTATTGATTGATTGATGTTTGGTGTGCGGAGATGTGTGAGGCCGTCTGAAAAACCGCCACCGCAATCCTCGCAATGTTTTTTATGTCCCATTTGGGTGCACCGAGCCGTGCTTATCTGTGCCGCCTATAAATATGGACTCCGAAAACAATCCGAAACGTATTTTTCAGACGGCCTTTACCATTCGCCCCGTTTCAGCTTCTCGATTTGACGGCGGTCGCGCTTGGTCGGACGGCCTTCGGGGTAGGCCGCACTGATGCGGGATGCCTGATCGAGCAGCTTCTGCTGTTCGCGCTTTGCGGCCACTTCTTCGTTTTCACGGTACAGCAGCCTCGCTTCGGGAGCGGGGCGGCGTTGGTGGTTCAACGCCTGTACGGTGATTTCGTATGGCAGCGAATTGAGCGTGAGGTGCAGCACATCGCCCGCCGCGATATTTTTACTGTTTTTCACTTTCGCGCCATTGACCAGCACGCGGCCGAGTTCGATGTGTTTCTGCGCCAAGGCGCGGGTTTTGAAAAAACGGGCGGCCCACAGCCATTTGTCGAGCCGCATTGTTTGTCCGTCTTCCATGATTTACCCTTTGTCATTATAGAAGTGCGAGTGTAACACGGACGGTGCGTCCGGATGTCGGGTTGCTGCCGCACGGCACGATATTCTGCTTGCCTGCCTACCGTTTATCGCGTAAATTTCGCGTTTTTTCGCCAAGCGGCGCGGATTAGCGTATCATTCCGCACAAATATTTATTCTTCAGCGAGAACGTTCAGCATGAAACCCGTCTTTCTTGATTTCGAGCAGCCGATTGCCGAATTGACCAACAAAATCGAAGAACTGCGTTTCGTCCAAGGCGAATCCGCCGTGGACATCAGCGATGAAATCGAACGCCTGCAGAAAAAAAGCAACGAGCTGACCAAATCCATCTACGCCAAGCTCACGCCTGCACAAGTTTCCCAAGTTTCCCGCCATCCGCAGCGTCCCTATACTTTGGACTACATCTCCGCGCTCTGCACCGATTTCCAAGAATTGCACGGCGACCGCCACTATGCCGACGATTACGCCATCGTCGGCGGTTTGGCGCGGTTTAACGGCCAAAGCGTCGTCGTCATCGGCCACCAGAAAGGCCGCGACACCAAAGAAAAAATCCGCCGCAACTTCGGCATGCCGCGCCCAGAAGGCTACCGCAAAGCCCTGCGCCTGATGCATCTGGCGGAAAAATTCCGCCTGCCCGTACTGACCTTCGTCGATACGCCCGGAGCCTATCCCGGCATCGGTGCGGAAGAGCGCAACCAATCCGAAGCCATCGGCAAAAACCTGTACGAACTGACCAAGCTGAAAGTGCCGGTCATCTGCACCATCATCGGCGAAGGCGGTTCCGGCGGCGCGCTGGCGATTGCCGTGGGCGACTTTGTCAATATGCTGCAATATTCCACTTATTCCGTGATTTCGCCCGAAGGCTGCGCCTCGATTTTGTGGAAAACGGCGGAAAAGGCCGCAGATGCCGCCGCCGCCTTGGGCATTACCGCCGACCGCCTGCAAAAATTGAATCTGGTGGACAAAGTCATCGAAGAACCGCTGGGCGGCGCACACCGCAATCACGGCGAACTGATGCAGCGTTTGCGCGAAGTGCTGGCCGAACAGCTCCGCACCGCCCAAGACATGCCGTTGTCCGACCTGCTCGACCGCCGTTTCGACCGCATCATGGCCTACGGCCAATTTGTCGAAAAATAACGCATTGCCGCAATAGGAAGGCCGTCTGAAAACAGGGTTCGAACACGCTCCCCTTTTCAGACGGCCTTTTTGCTTTCCCCCTTTCCCAACCGAGTCCCGCCATGCAAACCGCCGTTTGGAACGACATCCCGCCCTTGTGCGAACTGCTTGCCGCTGCCGCGCGCAACCGCCGCCTTGCCGTCTGCCTGCCCGAAAAACGCATCCCCCGCTTCGAACCGTCCGAACAACCCGACGAGGCGGAATGCCGTTTCCTGCAACACTGGTCGCAACAATCCGCCTGCCTGCAATTTGCCGCCGCCAACATCCTGCACGGCTTACTGCCGCAAGGTGCGGAACTCTGGCTGATGCCGCCCGCCGCTGCCGACTGCTTGTCCGACTATTTTTCAGACGGCCTCGAATGGCAGACGGAAGCCCGCCCGCAAAGCCCTGCCGCCGCACAAAAACCTTGGTTCAGGCCGTCTGAAAACCGAAACGGCGCACCGCCCGAACACGTCGCCGTCATCGGTGCCGGCATTGCCGGGGCGGCTACCGCCCGCGCATTGGCGGAACGCGGCGTGCGGGTCAGCGTATTGGAAGCACGCACCGCCGCCCATGCCGCCAGCGGCAACCGTCAAGGCCTGCTGTATGCCAAAATTTCCGCCCACGATACCGAACAGACCGAACTGCTGCTCGGCGGCTACGGCCACAGCCGCCGCCTGCTCGACCGCCTGCTGCCCGACGGCGGCTGGCAGCCCTGCGGCGTACTCCACCTCAACCACAGCCCCGCCGAAGAAAAACGCAACCGCCGCCTCGCCGCCCAAGATTGGCACGCCCACCTTTATCGCGGCGTCAGTGCGGCCGAAGCGTCCGAACTGGCGGGCATCGACCTGTCTTCAGATGGCCTCTACTGGCCGCAGGGCGCGTGGCTGCATCCGCCCGCACTCGTCCGTGCCTTACTCGCCCACCCGAATATCCGCCTGTATGAAGGGCAACCGTTGCTGTCGGCACAATACTGTGCCCCGCATTGGCGGCTGGATACGCCGCAGCACACCCTGTCTGCCGATCACATCGTGTACTGCGCCGGCGCAGCCTCGCCGCAACAGCCGCCGCTTGCCGCCCTGCCGTGGCAGCTGATACGCGGCCAAACCAACCTTGCCGCCGCCACCGCCTACACAGGCCGTCTGAAAACCGCCCTGTCGGCCGCCAGCTACATCAGCCCCGCATGGGAAGGGCGGCACTGCTACGGCGCGAGTTTCGTGCCGCATGATGCCTGCGGCGACTGGCGCGACAGCGAGGCGGAACACAACCGGCAGGAGCTCGCCAGGCTGCACCCGCAACTGGCGGCCGAACTGACCGCCGCGCCGACGGTAAGCGGACACGCCGCCGTGCGTTGCGACAGCCCCGACCATCTGCCGACCGTCGGGCCGGTGGCCGATTATGCCGCCATGCGCGAGGTGTATGCCAAGCTGGCGCACGATAAAAACTACCCACTGTCCGATTCCTGTCCCTACCTGCCGAATGTGTGGGTAAACAGCGCGCACGGCAGCCGCGGGCTGGCTACCGCGCCGTGGTGCGCCGAAAGCATTGCCGCCCGCATCCTCGGCCTGCCCGACCCGCTCTCCCGCCGCCTGCGCGAGGCACTGCATCCCAACCGCCACATCGTCCGCGCCCTGGTGCGGCAGCATGAAGGCTGACGGTAAACCGCGGCCGTTTGGCGGCGCGGCAATATTGCTGAAAAACGCATGAAAGGCCGTCTGAAAAACCGTTTCGGACACGCCGGAATACCTTTCTGCCGGCAGAAACCGTTTTTTCAGACGGCTTGACGCCCAATATCGGTTAAAATGCCCGACTTTTGCAACTTTGATTGAAAGGCCGTCTGAAAACCTTTCGGCGGCAAACCGTAATATGTCCTCTACAAATCCTTCCAAATTGCGCTACTGGCTGCTGGCCGTCGGCGCGGTCATTCTCGACCAAATCACCAAATCCGCCGTTTTGGCAAAATTCGAAGATTACGAGCGTCTGGGCATCATCCCCGGCTTTTTCGATTTGACCTTGGTTTACAACACCGGGGCGGCCTTCAGCTTTCTCGCCACCGCCGGCGGCTGGCAGAAATATTTCTTCATCGTGCTGGCGGCAATCGTGTGCCTCTGGCTGGTCAACGCCGTGCGGAAAAACGAATTCGGCACTTGGGGTTCGTGGGGCGCGGCGATGGTAATCGGCGGGGCGGTTGGCAACGTCATCGACCGCTTCATCCACGGCAAAGTGGTGGATTTCCTGCTGTTCTATGGCGAAGGCTGGGCCTATCCCGCCTTCAACGTGGCCGACAGTTTTATCTGCGTCGGCGCGGTATTGCTGGTTATCGACGGGTTCATCAACAAAAGGCCGTCTGAAAAAGAAACGGTGGAAGGGCGGGAACAATGAGCGGCAAAACCATCATGCTGGCCAATCCGCGCGGCTTCTGTGCGGGCGTGGACCGCGCCATCAGCATCGTCGAGCGCGCGTTGGAAGAATTCGGCGCACCGATTTATGTGCGGCACGAAGTAGTGCACAACAAATTCGTGGTAGACAACCTGCGCGAAAAAGGTGCGGTTTTTATCGAGGATTTGGCCGACGTTCCGCCCGGCGCGACGCTGATTTATTCCGCCCACGGCGTATCGAAGGCCGTACAGGAAGAGGCTGCCGCGCGCGGTTTCCGCGTATTCGACGCCACCTGCCCGCTGGTAACCAAAGTGCACAAAGAAGTGGCGCGGCTTGATGCGCAAAACTACCAAATCATCATGATAGGCCACAAAGGCCATGTGGAAGTGGAAGGCACGATGGGGCAGCTTCCCGAAGGGCGGATGCTGCTGGTGGAAACCGTGGAAGATGCCGAACAGGTAATGCCCGACCATCCCGACCGCCTCGCCTACGTCAGCCAAACCACGCTGTCGGTGGATGAAACCAAAGACATCATCGCCGTATTGAACGCGCGTTTCCCCAACATCAAAAATCCGCATAAGGAAGACATCTGCTATGCCACCACCAACCGTCAAAAGGCAGTGAAGGATTTGGCGGAGGAATGCGACATCGTGATTGTGGTCGGCTCGCCCAATTCGTCCAACAGCAACCGCCTGCGCGAAGTGGCGGCGCAGCGCGGCGTGGAGGCTTATATGGTGGACAACGCCTCTTATCTGCGGCCGGAATGGTTTGAGGGCAAAAAACAGGTCGGCATCACCGCCGGCGCATCCGCTCCCGAAGTGCTGGTGCAGGAAGTGATTGCCGTGCTGACAGACTGGGGGCACGATATTTTGCGCGAAGGCGAGGGCGCGGAAGAAAGCATCGTCTTCGTGCTGCCGAAAGAATTGCGCGGCGGAAAAAATAAAGCGTGAAATAAGCAGAATAAAAAGGCCGTCTGAAAACTTGGGTTCCTACGGAACGGCATCGGGTTTTCAGACGGCCTTTTTACATCTGTTCAAGCTAATACAATATAACATTTTGAAAAACTTAAATAATTTTACAAAGGTTGTTAAGAATAATATATAGGGAAGAGTGGCAATCAGTATTTCCCCCTCTCTTTTTGTGAAAGGAAACATCATGAAAGCAATGGGTTATCACGGCGCAAACGACATCCGTTTTGAAGAAAAACCCCGTCCGCAGATTATCGATCCGACCGACGCGGTGGTGAAAATCGTCAAAACCACGATTTGCGGTACCGACTTGGGTATTTGGAAAGGCAAAAACCCCGAAGTCGCCGACGGTCGTATTCTCGGCCATTAAGGCATCGGTATTGTAGAAGAAGTCGGCGAGGCTGTAAAAAACATCAAAGTCGGTGATAAAGTCATTATTTCATGCGTCAGCAAATGCTGCACTTGCGACAACTGTAAAATCCAACTCTATTCACACTGCCGCAACGGCGGCTGGATTTTGGGCTACATGATCGACGGCACGCAAGCCGAATACGTCCGTACGCCTTATGCCGACAACAGCCTTGTTCCGCTGCCCGACAACGTCAACGAAGAAGTCGCCCTGCTGTTGAGCGACGCCTTGCCGACCGCCCACGAAATCGGCGTGCAATACGGCGATGTCAAACCCGGCGACACCGTATTCATCGCAGGTGCAGGCCCTGTCGGCATGTCCGCCTTGCTGACCGCCCAACTGTACAGCCCCGCCGCCATTATCGTGTGTGATATGGACGAAAACCGTTTGAAACTGGCGAAAGAGTTGGGCGCGACCCATACCATC
The DNA here is from genome assembly GCF_001807735.1 of Neisseria sp. HMSC31F04. Classification (NCBI taxonomy): domain Bacteria; kingdom Pseudomonadati; phylum Pseudomonadota; class Betaproteobacteria; order Neisseriales; family Neisseriaceae; genus Neisseria; species Neisseria sp. HMSC31F04. The sequence continues at coordinate 86,313 of NZ_KV790793.1, forward strand.
AGCCCCGCTTCCGGCGACGTCTCCAAACAAGTTTTCGCCATCGTCGGCGAAGACGGCGTGGACTGCGCCATCGAAGCCGTCGGCATTCCCGCTACATGGAATATGTGTCAAGACATCGTCAAACCGGGCGGCCATATCGCCGTCGTCGGCGTGCATGGTCAATCCGTTGATTTCAAACTGGAAAAACTGTGGATTAAAAACCTTGCCATCACAACCGGTTTGGTAAACGCCAATACCACCGAAATGCTGATGAAGGCAATTTCCAGCAGCTCCGTCGATTACACCAAAATGCTGACCCACCGCTTCAAATTCAGCGAATTGGAAAAAGCCTACGACGTGTTCAAACATGCCGCCGAAAACCAAGCCATGAAAGTGGTTTTAGAAGCGGATTAACGGCATAGGGCGGGGCGGATTTCCCGCCCTGCCGCATCAGTCATGAAATAGGCCATCTGAAAAACCGGATGCTGGTTTTTCAGACGGCCTATTTGCGTATTGCATGATATGGCGGCATGATTTCCTATGCCGCCGCTTTGTTTGGGTTCGGTTTGAATGGGTAGCGGCAACGGATATGTTGGGAGGCCGTCTGAAAAGTTTTCATACGGCCTCTATGCCCAACGGCCTTTAATCGAAACGGATGACGTATTTGATTTCGCCGCCCGAAGATTGCGAACCGACACGGACGATGGCCTGGATGGTCCGGGTCAGTTGGTACACCAGCTTCACGGTCTGGCTGGCACTGGTCAGACCGAATTCGTAGCCGAGATAAAGCTCGCTTGAAAGCTGTTTGCCGACGGTCAAAACCTGCTCGGCCGGGTTGAGTTCGCCCGTTTGCGCGTTGCGGCTGCGCTTGCTGGTGAGGCCGAAATCGTCCACCAAGCCGATGCGGTCATTGATTTTTCCAGCCAGGAAGGCGCTGGCGGCGGCGGTCAAGGCGGCTTCGTCGCCGTCGCTGCCGCTGCTGGCGCGGTTCAGAATCAGCCAGGAGAGTTTGTCTTTTTCGCTCATCGGTTCGTTGGCAACGAGGGTAACGCGCGGGTTTTCCAAGTTGCCCAACACTTCCACCCCCGCGCCCACGGGCGACAGGTTGCGTACGGCGCGGATGTTGAGGTTCGGCCGCGACAGCGGGCCGACGAAGGACACGGTGCCTTTGGTGATGTTCAAATCCTGACCGTAGGCTTTGTATTTGCCTTTCACGACGGCAACCGTGCCGACGGCCTGAATGTCTTGTTTGGGTTGGGCGGTCAGTTTCAGACGGCCTCCGAGGGTAACGTCCACGCCTTCGCCGCGGAAGAAGACTTTGTCGTTCAAATCCAGGTCGATGTCCATGCTGAACGGAACGGAATCGCGGGTTTCTTTTTTCGGCTCGCCCAACACCACAACGTCGTCGTCCAATTCGGGCATGCCGGATTTTTGGAAACCGAAATTGCCTTCGTCCACTTTCAGGCTGCCGCCGAGGATGATGCCGTTTTTATAGCTATAACGAAAATGGGTGTTACCGCTGGCGGTCAGGCGGCGGCGGGGTTTGTCGAGGATGCCGTATTTGTCGAGAACGGCATCCACGTCCACTGCCGGCACGCCGCCGCCCCAGCCGACGGTGCCCGACAGGTTGATGTTACCGTTGCCGCGCTTGAAGAGCAGTGACTGTATCTGCCATTGCTGGCCGTTGAGGCGGGAACGCAGGCTGCCGTTGTCCAGAATCACGCCAAGGTCGCGGTTGACGTAATACAGGTTGTCGCCGTTGAGGTTGCCGCGGAGTTGCGGTTCGCCCACCCGCCCGCTGATAATCGTGTCGGCATTCAGTGTGCCGGTGATGCTTTGGCCGACCGGCATCAGGTTTTTCAGCGCGGCCAAGTCGGGAATGTCGATTTTCAGGTTGCCGCTGATTGGTGCCTGCATGATGGAATTGCCGAACTGCTGGCTGATGCCGACGTTGCCTACGATGTTGCCGTAGCGTGTTTTGCCGTTGATTTGGTTGTCGATGCGGCCGTTTTGGAAGCGGGTTTGCAGGGTCAGGCCGTTCAGTCCCAAGGCTTGTTTGCGGTAGGGCAAGACGATGTCGCCGCTGTGTTGGCGAACGTTGAGGAAGCCGCGTGCGTTTTGGCTGTACGCCAAATCCCAGTCGGCGGACAGCACCAGATTGTGTTCTACGGGCATTTTGAAGAAGCTCTCCAGTTCGGCCACGTTCAGATTGGCCGCCGTCCCTTTGCTGGTCAGGCCGTTTTTCTTGTCCCACACGAAGCTGTTCAGATTCAGACGGCCGCCCATCGCCGACCACTGCGCCGCGCCCAAGGCCACGCGTTCCGCACCTGCTTCCAAGCTCATGCGGTTTTGCAGTTTCAGGTTGAAGCCGCCGCTCAAGTCCAGCCTGCCGACTGTGCCCTTCCAGCGGTTTTCTTTGTCCAGCCCGCCGTCGGCTTCCAAATCGAGTTTGTAGTTTTTGCCGCCCATTGCCATGCTGCCGCTGCTGCGGATGCTGTGGCGCATGCCGGTGCCCGACACAGCGGCGTTGACGGTGTCGATGCGCGTGGATTCGCCCGAGCTACCCGGGATGACCAGTTCGCGGCCGTTGATTTGCAGGTTGAGCGGACGGCTGTAGTCGGGTGAGGCGGTGGCTTTGAAGTCGAGTTCGCGGATGTTGACCGCCTGTTTGACGCGCAGGTTGCGCACGCTGCCGGAAAGGTCGGCGGAGATGCTTTTCGGTTCGCCCGCGAGGAAGCCTTTCGCTGTCAGCGCGCCGCCGAGTCCGAAGCCGAATTTATCCAATTCGGGTGCGTTGATGTCGAGGTTGAGGCGGTCTCCCGCCTTGCCGAAGCTGCCGTCGGTTTTGACGCGGTTCCTGCCCAGGCGGATGTCGGCTGCCGCGCGTGCAAGATGTTGTTTTTCATAAAGCACGTCGGCATTGCCGCTCAATATTGCGCCGGACAGCACGCTGTTGCCGAACTGCATTTTGCCGCTGAATTTTTCTTCGGCCAGCACGCCGTTCAGTTTGATGTCGCCGTTGATGCTGCCGACGGGAAAGTCCGGGTGTAGTTTGCCGGGATTGAAGTTTTTGCTGGTCGCCTCCGCTTCGAGCAGGCGGTCGTTGAAGAATTCGAGTTTGCCTTTGATGTCTAATCCGCCGCCGTCTTTAGGCAGCAGGGAGGCTTTGATGATGTTGAGGCTGCGTTGGCCGTTGGCCGTGTCGTTGGCAATCGCCAGTTCGCCGGTGGAGCTGGCACGGTTGCCGCGGATATCCCATTTGGCCTGCGGTTCGCGGTAGGTGCCGTTCAGGAGCAGGCTGCCTTCGAATACGTCGTCGTATTTTATGCCGACGAAATCAGAGAAGGATGCGTTTTTCAGAACCGCTTCAAGTGCAAAGGTTTTTTTGTCGGTATCGGTTTCGCCGCCGAGTATCAGCGCGCCTTCTTCCAGTAGGGTGGCGGTTACGTCGTGTACTTTGAGTATCCCGCTGTCGCCGACGGTGAACTCGCCCAGTATGCTGCGGACGGGGATGCCATTTTGGTCGGCAGGTGCGGCCAGGCTGTTGGTCAGGTCGATGGAGCCTTCCAGTGCCAGCCCTTTTTGCGGCGAGGGGACGATGGTGGCGTCGAAGTCGAGGTCGGTCTGCGGGGCGGAGGGGACGAACTCAGCCAGGTTCAGCGCGTGGCCTTTAATCAGGATATGGTCGATTTGTTCGTCGAGGCTGTTTTCAAACGGGCCGACCAGGCCTTCGGCTTTGAGACTGACTTTGCCGCCGGCCAAATCGGCTTTGAAGGCGGTTCGGCGCAAGTCGCCCGATAAGAGGATTTCTCCGCCGCCCGCGATGCCTTCGAGTTCCGCACCGCCGCGTATGCTGCCTTGCAGGGCAAAGGGTGAGGCCGTCTGAATTTCCAGTTCGCCACCCGTGCTGCTCCATGGGGTTTGCAGGCTGGTCAGAGTCAGTTTGTGCCGTTTGTGGTCGTAGTCGTAGGCGGCTTCCGCACGGAGCAGGAAGGTGTTGCCCGCTTTGCCGCTGCTGATTTTGCCGACGCTTAGTTTGTCCAGTTTCACAGCCAGCGGCAGGCTGATGCTTTCGGGCAGTTTGGCCGGGCGTTCTTCTTTGGGCGGGGTCGGTTTGGCGGTGATGTGGAGGTCGCCGACGGATAGGTGCCGGATGTGGAGGAGGCCGTCTGAAAAGAGTTCCTGCGGCTGCCATTGCAGGCCGAGGCCGGAAACGGTCAAATCCGCGGAAGGGGTTTCGATGCGCCAGTCTTCGCCGCTGAAGCCGTGCCACAGTGTGCCTTTGAGGGTTTTGCTGCTGATTTTCACGCCGCCCAGTTCGGGCAGTGTGTACAGGCCGAAGCGCAGGCCGGATTCGGTGGCCGCGAGCCAATATAAAAAGCCGGCCGACGAAGCCGACAGCAGGACGGACGACCACAGAACGGTTTTCAACAGCCGGCGGGCCGGGGATTTGCCCGTGCGTGTTTTTTCAGACGGCCTTTTATTGTCGGGCGCGCCGTTTTCAGACGGCCTCTGCATATCTTCCTGTGCGGTCATTTAGAAACGTGTCCCTAAGCTGATGTGCCAACGGATGCGTTTGTCCTGATGTCCGTAGGCGATGTCGAATGAAAACGGCGCGACGGGGCTGAACCAGCGGACGCCGATGCCCGTGCCGTGTTTGAGTGTCATGTTTTTGAAACTGTGCGCCGCATCGCCCATGTCGTGGAAAATGGCGGCGGAAAAACTTCTGTTGATCGGATATTGGTATTCCACGCTGGCCACGGCGAGGGCGCGGTCGGGCAGCACCGCGCCGGACGGGCCTTTGATACCGATGCTGTCGAGTTCGTAGCCGCGCACGGAGGTTGCGCCGCCGGTGCGGAAACGCAGGGCGGAGGGCACGTCGTTACTTTCGCCCGCATTGACGAAGCCGATTTGCCCGCGCGCGACGAAGGTGCCGATTTTTTTGTTTTCCGGCGTGAAGTAATAGCCCGCGCTGCCGAGTACGCGCTGCATGGAGGATGAAGACAGCAGTTTGCCCAGTGTGGTGCCACCTTTGACATCGAGGTAGTAGCCGTTTTCCGGCCGCATTTGGGTTTCGATGCTCTGTTTTTTCCACGAGGCCGTCAGCATGGTGGCGTAGGAGTGTCCCAAGTCCACATGCGCATCGGGAATGCGGGCCTGGTCGCCGACGTATTCGATGCCGAGGCGCGATTCGATGTTGTTGCGGTCGCGCACATACCACATGCCCGCCGACCAGGTTTCGGTTTCCAGCTTTTGCGTGGTTTTGCGGTTGTAGGCGAGCGAGCTTGTCCAGTAATGGCCGTTGTTTTGGCGCGGCTGGCTGACGCCCAGCGCCACGGTTTGTTCGTATTTGTCGCCGGAGGCGACGAAGGAGCCGGTGTAGCCTTTATTGAACAGGTTGTAGTAGTCGTAACCGAACTTGCCGCCCAAACCGTATTCGGAATCGTAGCTGAGGCCGAGTTCGAGCTTGTGCTTTTTCATTTCCGACACGGTTACTTTTACCGGCACGCGGTCGCCTTCCAGACGGTCGAAATCGGCCTGCACGGACGCGCCGGAATAGTGGCTGTCCTGCTCCAAAGCCTGTTGGTAGTCGAGCAGCTTGTCCAAATCGTAGGGCGAGCCTGTGTCGAACTGCGCCAGTCCGCGCACGACGCTGACGGGATAGCGTTTGTTGCCGCTGATTTCAAATTCGCCGAAGTAAATTGGCCGCCCGCTGTCCACCGATACCGACAAGTCGGCCTGATGTTTGGTCGGGTCTACCGTGGCTTGGGTGGAGGAAAACTCGGCCAGCGGGTATTTTTTCCGCCGTACTGCCGACAAAACCGAACTTTTGCTGCCGCTCCATTCTTCTTGGCTGAATGTCGCGCCCACCGGCAGGCTCCAGTTTTCCATCGCCGAACGGTAATACGCGCCCAAATTTTCGTCTTGCAGCACATCGCCCAAAATGGCGACGCTGACGTTGTCGATTTTGGTTTGCGGCCCGCTGTCTACGCTCACCAGATAGCCTATGCCTTTGCGGCTGACGGTTACTTTGCCGTTGAAGTAGCCTTTGGTTTTCAGCATGGTCAGCACTTGTTCGGGGGCTTCTTCCGCCAGAAATTCCATCTGTTCGGCATCCAGCTCTTCTTCCAATTGCTGCGTAATCAGCGGCAGGTGCTCCTGCAGCATTTCTTTCACGTCGGCCGGCTGCGCCTCGATGCGCACCGGATATTTCAGTTTGAGAACGGCCGCGGCTTCGTCGCTTTTTGGACTTAATTTCGACTTTACCCGTTCGATAAGTGTTGGCTTGTCCGCTTCGTTTTGGCCGTCTGAATCGCTATTCGGCGTATCGGCAGCGGTGGCGGGCAGGCTGAGGGCAAGCAACAACATTAGGGCGGCAGGTCGTTTCATGGCGGTTGGTCGGGCGGTCGGATTGCGGAGTAAAGGGACGGATTGTAGCACTGTTTGATGGGTGCGGGCAGGCAGGTATGCAGGCGGTGCGTCGGCGGGAAATTGTGCCGTATTTGACCGGACGGCAGGTCGGCGGTAATCTGCACGCCCTTTTATCCGATACCTGTCCGATTATGCCGTCTGAAACCATCCTGATCATCCAACTTATGCACCACGGCGATGTTTTGCTGGCCACTGCCGCCGCCGATGCTTTGAAACAGGCCAATCCCGATTGCGCGGTCGATATGCTGGTGTACAAGGGTATGGAAGACATTGTTGCCGATAATCCGCTTATCCGCCATGTTTTGACGGTGGATAGGAATTGGAAGAAGCAGGGGGTCGGGTATCAGTTGCGGCAGGAGTATGCGCTGCTGCGCGAGATACGCGCCCAAGGCTACGATGTGGTTTTGAATTATTCCGACCGTTGGCGGGCAGGCTTGGCGGCGGTTTTCAGCGGCGCGCCCGTACGGTTGGCGTATCCCCGCGCGCGCGGCGGCAACGGGCTTTGGCGGCGGATGCACACTTCGGTCTTGCGGCAGCGGGAAGGCGTGCATGTCGTCGAGCGCAATCTGCATCTGCTTTCGCCGTTGAATCTGCCCGCTGCCGAATCGGGGCGCGTGCGGATGGCGGTTTCGGATGCCGTCCGCGCGTCGTTGCGGCAGAAGCTGGCGCAACAGGGTTGGACAGGTCAGGATTATGTTTTGCTGCATCCGGGGTCGCGCTGGTTTTTCAAATGCTGGCCGTCTGAAAATACGGCGCAAATCGTGCAAAGGCTGATTGACGGCGGCCGTGCGGTGGTTTTAACTGCCGCGCCAGACGCGCGCGAACATGCGATGTTGGAAGCGGTTCGGCGGCAGGTCGTGCCGTCTGAAGACGCGCCGCTGTTTGTGTTGGACGGTACGCTCAACCTGCGTGAATTGGCTGCCGCCATCGAAGGCGCGGAACTGTTTGTCGGGGTGGATTCCGTGCCCATGCACATCGCCGCCGCACTCGACAAGCCGCAGGTCGCTCTGTTCGGCCCCACGCGCCTGGAAAACTGGCGGCCGTATTCCGACCGCGCCACTGTGGTTTGGGCCGGCGACTACGGCGAGCTGCCGCATCCCGACCGGATAGACACGCGCGACGAACGTTCGCTGCTGACGGCGATTCCGACCGAGGTCGTTTGGCAGGCGGTGGAAGGACGCTTGGGCGGTTAAAAGGTGCGGTTTGGGCGGTTTTACCGCAGACGGGGTTTTCAGACGGCCTTATAATCCCGTTTATTTCCATTAGCCGAAAGACCGCGCCGTGAACACCGCCGAACTGTTTGCCCATGTCCGCCGCCATTCCCGCTTTCTCGCCCGCTGCCTCGACAGCAACACGCTGGACCTGAACCTGCTGGCCGACTGGACGGCGCGGCAGTTGTCCGAAGACGACTTCCGCCACTTCGCCGACTGGCAGGCGTTGCGGGAAAACGAAGATGAAGCCGGTTTGGCGCGGCAGCTCAGGATATTGCGGCGGCACGTCGTCGCCCAAATCATTGTCCGCGACCTGAACGGATTGAGCGGTTTGGACGAAGTAACCCAAACCATTACCCGTTTTGCCGATTTCTCCGTCAATACCGCGTTGGACTATGCCTACGGCTACTACGTCGGGCTTTACGGCACGCCCACGGGCCGCCACAGCGGCGAAGCCCAGTTTCTCACCGTCGTCGCCATGGGCAAGGCGGGCGGCGGCGAGTTGAACGTCTCGTCCGACATCGATCTGATTTTCACCTATCCCGAAGGCGGCGCGACAAACGGGCGGCGCGAGCGCGACAATCAGGAATTTTTCACCAAAGTCGGGCAAAAACTGATTGCCCTGCTAAACGACATCACTCCCGATGGCCAAGTATTCCGCGTCGATATGCGCCTGCGCCCCGACGGCGACGCGGGCGCGCTGGTGTGGAGTGAAGCCGCACTCGAACAATACCTCATCACCCACGGCCGCGAATGGGAACGCTACGCATGGTGCAAAGGCCGCGTCATTACGCCCGGCGCAAACGACATCGCCGCCATCGTCCGGCCATTCGTGTTCCGCAAATATCTCGACTACAACGCCTACGAAGCCATGCGCGGCCTGCACCGCCAAATCCGCGCCGAAGTCGGTAAAAAAGGCATGGAAGACAACATCAAACTCGGTGCGGGCGGCATACGCGAAATCGAATTCATCGCCCAAATCTTCCAAATGATACGCGCAGGCCGTCTGAAAACCCTGCAACTGAAAGGCACGCAGGAAACCCTGCGCCAACTTGCCGTTCAAAACATTATTCCCGCCCATACCGCTGACACCCTGCTCGAAGCCTACCGCTTCCTGCGCCAACTCGAACACCGCCTGCAATACTGGGACGACCTGCAAACCCAAACCCTGCCGCAAGATGGCGTACAGCGGCAACTCTTGGCCGAAAGCATGGGTTATAACGACTACGAAGCCTTTTCAGACGGCCTGAACGCGCACCGCGCCGTCGTTACCGCCGAATTCGACAACATCCTTTCCGAGCCCGAAGAGCAGCCTGCCGCCCGCTTTGCCGCCCTGTGGCCCGAGCCTGCCGAAGAACACATCCCCCTGTTGCAACAGGCGGGATTCGAAGCCGAAGACACCATACGTCGCCTGCACGCCCTAAGGCTGAGCACGCGCTACCGCAGCCTGTCGCCGCGCAGCCAGCCCCGTTTCGACGCACTTATGCCCCAAATCATCCAGGCCGCCGCCGACACACGCCGTCCGACCGAAACCCTGTCCCGCCTGACCGACTTTCTCGAAACCGTTAGCCGCCGCCCGTCCTATCTCGCCTTCCTGCTCGAATACCCCAACGAACTCACCCGCGTGGCCGAACTCATGAGCCAAAGCGCGTGGATAGCCGCCTACCTGCAACAACACCCCATCCTGCTGGACGAACTCCTGAGCGCGCAGCTGACCGACAACCGACCCGACTGGCCGCAGCAGCAAACCGAACTGGCCGCCGCACTGGCCGCCTGCGACGATGCCGAAGCCAAAATGGACACCCTGCGCCACTTCCACCACGCCCACACCTTCCGTCTGGCCGTACAAGACCTGTCCGGCAGATGGACGGTTGAAGCCGTCAGCGACCAACTCTCCCATCTGGCCGACATCATACTCAACCAGACCCTGCAACACACATGGCAACAGATGCCGAAAAAACACCGCGACGAACCCGCCTTCGCCATCATCGGCTACGGCAAACTCGGCGGCAAAGAACTCGGCTACACATCCGACTTGGATTTGGTCTACCTGTTTGACGACCCCGACCAAGAGGCAGGGCAGACCTACGCCCGACTGTCTAACCGCCTGACCACATGGCTGTCCGGCAGCACCGCCGCCGGCACACTCTACGACATCGACCTGCGCCTGCGCCCCAACGGCGACGACGGCTTCCCCGTCCACAGCACCGCCGCCTTCGACAAATACCAGCACGAAAACGCATGGACATGGGAACACCAATCCCTGACCCGCGCCCGCTTCGTCTGCGGCGACCCCGACATCGGCCGCCAATTCGAAGACACCCGCCGCCGCATACTCCGCCTCCGCCGCGACCCCGACACCCTGCGGCGGGAAATACTCGCCATGCGCGAAAAAATCACCGCCGCCCATCCCCCGCTGCCCACCGACATCAAATACGCGCGCGGCGGCATCGTCGATGTCGAATTCATCGTCCAATACCTGATACTCGCCCACGCCGCCGACTGCCCCGCACTCATGGACAACACCGGCAACATCGCCCTGCTCGAAACCGCCGCCGAACACGACTTAATCGACCCCGCGCTGGCCGGACGCGCCCGCCGCGCCTACCGCCATTACCGCGCCTGCCAGCACGACACCAAACTGCGCGACACCGCCGTTGCCGAAAACGACGAAGAACTGGCGGCGCACTACCAAACCGTGCGCGAATTGTGGCGGCAGGTATTCGGCGAAGAAGCCGGCGGCTGACCGACAGATGGCGGCTTGAAAGAGGAATGCCCCATTCACCGTTTATCCCTTTTGTGTGGGCGGGAAAATGGGCCGGTAGGTATTGAACGTGATGATTCGGCAACATCCGTCCGAATCCGATATTTGTCCCGCCAGACCGAACCAGGCCGTTTGAAAATAGGAAATGACCGTTTAACTGCATTATTTAAAAACCGAAATCCCATACGCATTTTTATCGGACTTCCCCCTTTTCAGACGGCCTTTTATCTCCATATCATAAACACCCCCCAACCAACCCTTCAGGAGACCATCATGCAAATCAACACCGGCGCGATTATCAACGGCGAATTTGCCGACCGTTTCGGCAAACGCGGCAGCCAATTCAGCCCGAACGGCATGCCGACCTACTCCATCCCGTTCGACATTAGCGACGCGCCCGCCGGCACGCAATCCTTCGCCGTCGTATTGGAAGACAAAGATGCGATTACCGCCAGCGGCTTCGTCTGGACGCACTGGCTGATTGCCGACCTGCAACGCACTTCCGTCGCCGAAAACGAAAGCTTGCGCGCTACCGACTACGTTCAAGGGGCGAACAGCTGGGCGAGCGTGCTGGGCAAACTCGACATCGAAGAAGCCTCCTGCTACGGCGGCATGGCACCACCCAACTGCCGCCACCGTTACGAACTGATTGTCTATGCCCTCGACACCAAACTGAACCTGCCGCGCGGGTTCCGCTTCAACGACCTGCACTTCGCCATGCAGGGGCACATCCTCGCCAGTGCCGGCGTGATGGGTACTTACGACGTGTAAATCCGTACAATATACAAAAAAGCCGTCTGAAAATCTGTCTTTTCAGACGGCCTGTTTTAAGGACTCCCGATGTTTTCCAAACTCAAAAATTTCTTCGACAACCAACCGCCGTCTCCGCCTGAAACACCGCCCAATCCCCTGTACGCCATGCTTGCCGCCGATACGGCGGCCATGGAAGCGGGTAAAAAAACAAGCAAAATCCGCGCTGCATGGAAAAAGCATTTTGAGACTTATTCCGTAGCGGCATGCCTGCCCTATTTTTACGATTTCTTGCTGGAAAACATTGATGCCGCACTGGCAGGCCATCTGAAAGACGGAACAGGGCTGCACAAATTCGCTGAAGCGCTTGCCAGCGATAAATTCTTCCATACTGTAGACCGTTGTTGCAGTAAATCTGAACAGGAAGCTGATCAAACCATTTCCTCATATGCTTCGGCAATCTGCGCGCGCATCGATGCCGTACTAGAACGCGAATGGCCTGCTGAAATGCAAACCGGCGCGTGGCTTGCCGAAGTGTTCCGTCTGTTTTTTTATCATGCTGCCGCCAATAATCATGCCACCAGGATTGCTGCCGCACCGTGGGTCGTGCCGTTTCTGCGGCGTTGGCCTGAGCTGGGGGACAGATTGATTTTGAGCGCGCTTGACGATTGGGGCGATGTGTCTGCATTATCGGAATACCTGATGATTGAAGCCCAAAATGCCCGTCAACAGTCGCGTCCTGCAGGCGGATTATGGAACGATATGATGGGTATCTATGCAGACAAACGCAGTAATGTTTACCGACAGGCGGAACAGCTTTTAACTGCGCTCACTATCGACGGCAAAATATCGGTGGATAAACGGGAGGCCTTGCTTTGTGCTGCCTTGGATACCTTGAATCTTGTGCCCGATAAAACCGACAGCCGTAAAGAAGCACATATCTGCATCCGCCGAGACCTTGTTACGCGACACTGCCTGAAATTGTTGGCTGACAGCCTGCCGGGCAGTCCCGCCGCCGAAACTATCCGTACACTTCTGTCGGAAGCGGAAAGTTCGCCTAAAGCTGTCGGCACGTACAATTTGAACCAGATACCCAGCGTACCGTTTGCCGATATCGGCCTGAAAATCGCCGTGATTGACGAGTTGATGTACCGGCGGGACTTGCTTAAGCCACGCCTGCTGCTGGACACTTTTATCAAAGAATATGAAGGTCGGCGGATAGACACAGAAGCCGCCGGTTATGCCGTTATCCCTGAAATCCTTGAATATTTCAAGCGGTTGGACATCCCGCAGCATCTGTTAAACGAAGTAGGCGAACTCTATATGACGGCAGCTTGGACGGCGGTTCGGCGCTTTACGAAGAAATGTTTCCCTTTTTCGATCCCGGTTGCGGCGACGAACTTTTGCCCATCGGCAAACAGGCCGTTGCCGATTTGGCATACTTGCCGAACCTGCGACGCATCATAGGGTTGGAAAACTGCAATCCGCCGCCGGAATTGATACATGCCTTGCAAGAAGCGGGCGTAGAAATCATAGCGCAAGAGTAGCGGCAAATAACGGAAGGCCGTCTGAAAACCCTATTTCAGGTTTTCAGACGGCCTTTCATGTTTGCTGCCTTTTATTCAGTACACCAGCGGCAGCGAAACCGTTTTATGGTCGCGGGCGGAGAGGTAGGCGGCGATAATCAGTTCCAGCGATTTCAGACCTTCGCGCCCGTCGGTAACAGGCTCGGCTCGGCCGCGCAGTACGTCGATGACGTTTTTGTAATACAGCGGGTGGCCGAAACCGTACACCGAAGTGGTTTCGTAGTTGGCGGTTTTAATTTGTTCGTCGTAATCGCGTTCGTCGGCGAAGTTCCATTCCTGAATTTCGTTCACCGCCATGCCGCCGATGCGTACCGTGCCGGTTTCGCCCAGAATGCTAATCGAGCCTTCAAGGTTTTTCGGGTAGGTGCACATGGTAACGGCCATCGAGCCGAGCGCGCCGTTGCGCCAGAGGATGTTCATCACGCCGGTATCTTCGGCTTCGATGTCGCGGTGGGTGGAAATCATCGCCTGCACGTCTTCGACCGGGCCGATGAGCCATTCCATCAAATCGACGTAGTGGCTGGCCTGGTTCATGAACGCGCCGCCGTCAAACTCCCAAGTGCCGCGCCAACCGTTGCCTTGGTCGTAATACGACTGCGGGCGTGTCCAGAAGACGTTTAAATGCACCATGCAGATTTTGCCGAAGCGTTTTTCCGTTACCGCGCGTTTGAGCAGTTGCAGCGTGGCGTTCAGGCGGTTTTGTTTCACCACGAACAAGCGTTTGCCGGCTTTGTCGGCGGTTTGGACCATGCGTTCGCCGTCGTGCAGGCGGGTGGCCATCGGTTTTTCGGTAACGACGTGAAAACCGGCTTCCAATGCCTGTACTGCCTGCTCGGGGTGCAGGCCGGACGGAGTGGTGATGACGATTACGTCGGCATCGGTTTCGGCCAGCATTTCCGCGTAGCGGGCATAAGCTTTTGCACCGGTGCGTTTGACCGCCGCTTCAAGCGCGGCGGGATCGGTGTCGCACACGGCAACGAGTTCGCACTCGTCTTGCAGCGATTCGAACGAGCCGAAATGGTTGTTGGAAATGCGGCCGCAGCCGACTAGGGCAAATTTGATTTTGCGGTTTGAGATGGTTTCGAACATTTTCAGACGGCCTCTTATGCTTTAACGATGTTGTCGTGCTTGCCCGAATATTTGCCGCGCGTATCGACAATCAGTTTGGCGTGTTGTTTCAGCAGATCGTAATCGAATTTGTCGTGGTCGGTGGTCAGCACCACGCAGTCGTAAGAGGCGATGCTCTCGGCGGTCAGCGGCACGCTTTTCAGGTCGAATTTGTGTTCGCGCATTTTCGGGAACACGGGCACATGCGGGTCGGAATAGGATATTTCCGCACCGAGGTCGCGCAAGAGTTCCATCACTTCCACCGACGGACTTTCGCGCATGTCGTCTACGTTTTTCTTATAGGCGATGCCCAATACCAACACTTTGCTGCCCTTAATCGAACGTTGGTGGTCGTTTAACGCCAGCGCGGTTTTATTGACCACATATTCGGGCATGGAAGAGTTCACTTCGCCGGCAAGTTCGATAAAGCGGGTGTTCACGCCGTATTCGCGCGCTTTCCAAGTCAGGTAGAACGGGTCGATGGGGATGCAGTGCCCGCCCAAGCCCGGGCCGGGATAGTAGGCGACGAAGCCGAACGGTTTGGTGGCGGCGGCGGCGATGACTTCGTGGATGTCGATGTCCATTTTATCGGCGACGATTTTCATCTCGTTCACCAAGCCGATATTGACCGCGCGGTGGATGTTTTCCAGAAGTTTGGTCAGTTCGGCAGCTTTGGTGGAGCTGACGGGGACGACTTTGTCGATGGCGGGCTGATACAGCGCCAAGCCGACTTCCAAACAGGCCGGTGTGTGGCCGCCGATGACTTTCGGAATGGTGCGGGTTTCGAAATCGGGGTTGCCCGGGTCTTCGCGTTCGGGCGAGTAAACGAGGAATACGTTTTCGCCGACTTTCAAACCGCCTTCTTCCACGCGCGGCAGCAGCTCTTCTTCGGTCGTGCCCGGATAGGTGGTGGATTCCAGCGACAAGACCTGGCCCGCGCGCAGATACGGTTTTACCGCGTCGGTGGTGTCGATGACGAAACTCATGTCCGGTTCGCGGTATTTGTTCAGCGGGGTCGGCACGCACAAAATCACGGCTTCCGCTTCGCCGATGCGGGAGAAGTCGGTGGTGGCTTCGAAACCGGCGGCGCGGGCGGCGGCGATTTTGTCGGCCGTGATGTGTTCGATATAGGTTTCGCCCTTGTTCAGCTTATTGACCTTTTCGGCGTCGATGTCGAAACCCAGTACCTTGAAGCCGGTTTCGGCGTAGCGCAGCATCAGCGGCAGGCCGACGTAGCCCAGGCCGACGATGCCGATTGTGGCGGTTTTGTCGCGGAATTTGCCGATGGCGGATTGTTTGATTTCGGATGCTTGCATAGCGGATGCCTTTTTACTTCTTAAAAGCCGTTTTCAGACGGCCCGTCGAACGGTTGAGGCCGTCTGAAAAGCGCGCCCGGCCCGTTTCAGACGGCCTCGGTAGGGGATAAAACGGAAACGGCGGATTGTACTCCATTTTGTTTTCAGACGGCCTCAATTAGGGGAGGTCGTCTGAAAAAACGGTTTATGCTGTGGCTTCTGCCAATACGGCTTCGATGTGTTCTTTGCAGAACGCGATTTCGTCGTCGGTCAGCGTCGGATGCACCAAGAACATCAGGCTGGTGTCGCCCAGTTCGACGGCGTTTTTCAGCTGCTCTTTGGGTCGCCACGGTGTGTTGTCGAAGGCTTTTTCCAAATAGACTTCGGAGCAGCTGCCTTGATAACATGGGACTTTGCGCGCGTTCAGTTCGTTGACGATGCGGTCGCGCGTCCAGCCTTCTTTGAGGTGTTCGGGTTTGACGAAGGCGTAGAACTTGTATTGCGCGTGTTCGATGTAGTCGGCGACTTCAACCAAGCGGATGCTTTTGAATTTGCCTAGGCTTTCTGCCAGCTTGGCGGCGTGCGCTTGGCGGCGAGCCGTCCATTCAGGCATACGTTTGAGCTGGATGCGGCCGATGGCTGCCTGCATTTCCATCATGCGCCAGTTGGTGCCGAAGCTTTCGTGCAGCCAGCGGAATCCAGGGGCGTGTTCGCGGTGGTACACGGCATCATAGCTTTTTCCGTGGTCTTTGTACGACCACATTTTGCGCCACAGCTCTTTGTCGTTGGTGGTGACCATGCCGCCTTCGCCGCCGGTGGTCATGATTTTGTCTTGGCAGAACGACCATGCGCCGACGTGTCCGATGCTGCCGACGGATTTGCCTTTGTATTTCGCGCCGTGCGCTTGGGCGCAGTCTTCGATCACCCACAAATCATGTTCTTTTGCCAAGTCCATGATGCCGTCCATTTCGGCGGGCATGCCGGCAAGGTGGACGACGATGATGGCTTTGGTATTCGGCGTCAGCGCGGCTTTGATGGTTTCTGCGCTAATGTTTTGGCTGTTTAAATCCACATCGGCAAACACGGGGTTTGCACCTGCGGTAACGATGCAGGAAGCGGAGGCGAGGAAGGTGCGCGAGGTAACGATGACGTCGTCGCCTGCGTCTATGCCCATTGCTTTAAGCGCGACATCGAGTGCCAGCGTGCCGTTGGCGACGGCGACGGCGTATTGCGTGCCGGTAAAGGCGGCGAATTCTTTTTCAAATTCGCGACATTCGCTGCCGGTCCAATAATTGACTTTGTTTGACAATAGAACGCGGGAAACGGCATCGGCTTCTTCTTGGGTGAAGCTCGGCCACGGGGAGAGGGCGGTGTTGAGCATGACGGGCTTTCCAGCCGTCTGAAAACCGTTCAGACGGCCTTTAATCGAAAAACGAAACGGCGGATTGTAGCTTTTCAGACGGCCTGTTTGAATACGGCGGCGGATTTATTTTTGCCCGCCCGCTTATTCGGACTTAGCCGCCAAAGTGTTTTCAGACGGCCTGATTAAGGTTTTGGCCGGATTGCCGACGACGGTCAGGCCGTCTGAAACATCGGATACCACCGCCGCGCCCGCGCCGACAATGACGTTGGCACCGATTTTGATTTGCTGGCGGGTACACGCGCCTATGCCTATCCAAGAACCGCCGCCGATTTGCGTGCCGCCCGCCAGGTGCGCGCCGGGGCTGATGTGGACGAAGCCGCCCAGAATGCAGTCGTGATCGACCGTGGCGGCGGTATTGACGATTGCGCCGTCGCCGATGCGGCAGCACGGCTGGATGACGGCTTGTGCGAAGATTACGCTGCCTGCACCGATTTCGACATCGGGCGCGATGACGGCAGTCGGATGAATGATAACGGGCAGGGTGAAGCCCAGCGCGGCAAAACGGCGGCAGAGGCGTTCGCGGACGGCGTTGCTGCCGACGGCTACGGCCAAATCGTATTCGGCGGGTAAAACGCTCATGCCCGCCAGCCCTGTGCAGCCGATGACGGGCAGGCCGAGTATTTTCCCTTCCGCTTCGTCGTCGAGAAAGACGATTTCCATCCAGCGGGCGGCGGCCAGTGCGGTGGCGGCAACGACCTTGCCGTGGCCGCCCGCACCGATGATGGCGAGTTTTTTATGTGCTTTCTGCATGAATTCCCTTGTGTCTTATGCGTCGTCGTTGCCGGTGAATTTGGCGGCGGTGGCTTCGCCTTCGCTGTTGATGCCGCTGCGGTCTAAGACTTTTTTAACCGTTAAAAACAGGATTTTGATGTCCAGAAGTAGGGAGCGGTTTTCGACATACCATACGTCGAGGCGGAATTTTTCCGGCCACGAGATGGCGTTGCGGCCGTTTACCTGCGCCCAGCCGGTGATGCCGGGGCGCACGAGGTGGCGGCGGCGTTGTTCGGCGTTGTAAAGCGGCAGGTATTCCATCAGCAGCGGGCGGGGGCCGACGAGGCTCATGTCGCCCTTCAATACGTTCCACAGTTCGGGCAGTTCGTCCAGGCTGGCGGCGCGCAGTTTGCGTCCGAAGGGTGTGAGGCGTTCGGCATCGGGCAGGGGGCGGCCGTTTTCGTCCGCCGCGTCGCGCATGGTGCGGAATTTGTACATCACGAAGGGGATGCCGCCGCGTCCGGGGCGGACTTGGCGGAACAGGACGGGCGTGCCGAGTTTGCGCCGTATCTGCCAGGCGAGCAGCATCAGGACGGGCGACAGCAGGACGAGTGCGGCGGCGGCGATGATGATGTCGAGCAGGCGTTTGACGGGGTCGGTCATGGTTTTCAGATGGCCTTTATTCGGCTTTCGCAGGGTTGCCGGTCAGTGCTTCCATGCACAGTTCGTATTCGGCTTTGCCCGTATCGCGTGCGAAGATTGCATGGTCGGATTTCGGGACCGCGTTTAAAGCCGATTGCGGCAAACGGTATATTCCGCGGGCGACACGGGCGATTTGCCGTTCGACGAAGGCGCGGGTGGCGTCGTTTTGGGCAACCACCATGTAGCGTTCGGTCATTTTTTCCATTGCCTGCCCGATGTCCGTACCGGCCAGCCTTTCGCCCATGGCGGTTTGCGCCATCAGGCCGGTGAGGATGCATCTGTCTTGGACGGAGGCTTCCCGAGGCTCTGCGGATGCGGCGGAAAAAGCGGCGGCAAAAAGTATGGCGGCGGCGTATTTTGATGTGTTCATTGGTATTCCTCGGTTTGACAAAAGGCCGCCTGAAGCTTTTTCAGACGGCCTTCATCGCTTATTCGGCCATGTTTTTCATGCAGACTTCCATTTCGGCCCTGCCGGCTTCCATGGCCAGTTCCTCGTATTCTGCCGGTTTTACTTTTAAGCCGGCTTGTTTGGCTTCTTTCAGGATGACTTCGGTTTTTTTCAGTGCGTATTTGATTTGTTCGCCCATGATTCCGGACAGGTTTTTGTCATCCGCAAAGGGTTTGAGGTATTTGGCCTCCAGTTTTTTCTGTATGGCCGGGCGTTTTTCGCCTTTCAGGCCGGACAGCATGGAGTCGTATGCCATATTGGCGGCTGCGTTGCAGAAGGCTTCGATGCCTTGCTGTTTGTCGTTTTCAGCCGGTGCGGCAAAGGTGGCGGAGGCGGCCAGCAGCAGGACGGCGGTGAGGGTGGCTTTGGTATTCATGTTTTTCCTTTTCGGTGGGTATCGTGTTTACGGGGGTAGGTGGGTTGCCTCGCATTGCAGGCCGTCTGAAGGGTGGGATTTTCGGTTTCAGACGGCCTGATTGGCGGATTCTATCAGTTTGACATTGCGGCTTCCATGCATAGTTGGAATTCGCCTTTGCCGACTTCTTCGGCTATGTATTTGTAATCCGATTTTTCCAAGTTCGGGTTCAGCTTGGATTGGTAGATTGAGCCGGTCAGGCGTGTGACGGTTTCTTGAACCATTTCGCGGGCTTTGACGTGTTTGGCCGCAGGCATGAAGCGTTTCAGCAGTCTTTTTTCGGCTTGTTCGCGTTTTTCGCCGTTCAGTCTGGCCAATACGGCATCATGGGCGATGGTGGCGGAAAGTTTGCAGAAGGTGGTTGCCGCTTCGGAGGCTTGTGTTGTTTCGGCGGTTTGCGCCGGTTCGGCGGCGAAGGCGGGAGCGGTTAAAACGGCGGCCAAAACGATGGCGGCGGTGCGGGTTTTCATGGGAAGTCCTTTTTGGGTTTGTGATGCCGTGTGTGCGGCGGAAAGTGCGGTAATTTACACGAAGCCTTCTATCATGGCAATGATGCGGCGGTAGGCCGTGTCGCGGTCGAAGCGGCGGGCGATTTCGTCGCGTTGCACGGGGGCTTGGCGGTTGTGCGTCAGGCGGCGGTAGGCGGCGGCGAAGTCCGCGCCGTTGCCCGAGCGGTAGTGTTCGTGCGGCAGCAGGTTCAGAAGCCGGTGTACTTCGGGGTTTTGCTGGCTGTTGAGGATGGGTTTTTGCAGTGCCATGTAGTCGGACAGTTTGTTGGTGACGGACTGCATGGCGTAGCTGTGGATGGGGTTTACCGCGATGTCGCAGCCTTTGGCCAGCGACATCATTTCGCGGTAGGGCAGGTAGCCGTGGAAGATGATGCCGCCGTCTGAAAATTTTTGTTGCAGACGGGCGAGGTCGGGGCCGCCGCCGCAGATGTGCAGTTCTACCGTTTCGCCCGCCGCTTCGAGCAGGCGCACGCCTTGGCAGACGGTTTCGACGTCGTAGCTGTGGCTGAGGGTGCCGAGGTAGAACAGGCGGGTTTTGCGTTCGGCGAAGCGGTGCGGCGGGATGGCGGCGATTTCGCCGAAGTCGGCGCCGATGTAGACGGTTTCGGCGGGTACGTCGGGATTGGCGGCGCGGGCGCGGGCAAGGTAGCTGTCGGAGACGGCGATCAGGCCGTCAGCGCAGGCATAGGCGCGGTCGGCGCGGCGGGCGAAGGGCAGGCGGCGCGGCGGGAGTTTTTTGATGAAGGGCAAAACGGCGGAGAAGGATTCGGGCCATACGTCTTGCACGTCGGTAATCAGTTTGAAGCCCAGCCGCGCTTTGTGTTGCCCCAGCAGGATGTTGCTGCCCATCAGCGGGTAGGCGGAATAGACGACGTCCTGCGAATACGGCGGGCAGTTTTGCAGCCAGCGTTCGAGATTTTTGACGAAGGTGCGGTGGCTTTTCAGGCGGGCGGGGGAAACGTTTTTACGGTAGCCATCTTCGGCCAGCAGCATGACTTTCAGACGGCCTTCCGATGCGGCGGCCGCGTCTTCGGGGCGGCGGAAGGTTTTGTCGTGGTGGCGGAAATTGCTGGTAATCAGCAAAACGTCGTGCTGTTCGGCCAGCCGTTCGGCCAGATAGCGGAAACGGTTGAAGTAGGGTTCGTTCGGCAGCGAGCAGAAAGGGGCGACGATGGTGATGTTCATGGTGCGGGAGGCCGTCTGAAAAGGGGGGTATTGTAAGGGAGGCGGTTTTATCCGCAAAGTGTGCGGAAGGCCGTTTGAAAAACAGTTTGCCGCCATGCGGCGGGCGGCGGTCGGGCGGGGTGGTTTCAGGATGGTTTTCTGCCGCCGGTGCAGGTTCCGCATGTCGGTTTGCCGAGCGTGTGCGCTTCGGCAAGCCGCGGCCGCAGGCTTATGTTTTTGTTGGGCGCGGTTTTGCGGATGAGGCCGTCTGAAAGCGCGGTTTGGTTGGATAAAACGGTTTTTCAGACGGCCTTACAGTGCGTAGGCGGCCATGGTCGTGCGGTAAATTTCATCGTCCGAGCACAGGCGGGTAACGCGTTCGTGCAGGGCGTTGCCGAAGGTTTGCCGCAGTTCGGGCGAGCGGACGAGTTGCTCCAGCGCGTCGGCCAGCGCGGTTTGGTCGTGCAGCGGGGTGCAGAAACCGGTTTTGCCGTTTTCCACCATTTCGGCAATGCCTGCTACGTCGTAGCCGGCGACGGCGGTGCGGTACAGCCCGGCTTCCAAAATATTGTTGCCCACGCCCGCGCCGTGGTCGCCCGCGCAGTCCAAGGTGTTCACCAGGATATCGGTGTCGGCGAAATAGGCGTTCAAATCCCGCACCGCGCCGAGGAAGGAAACTTTGTCGGCAATGCCCAGCCGTCCGGCCTGCGCTTCTAGGGCGGGGCGTTCTTCGCCCGTGCCCGCGATGTGCAGCCGGACGGGCAGGCCGCGTTGCAGCAGGGTGTGGAAAACGTCTATCGTCAGGTGGACGGCGCGTACTTTGTCCAAGCGCGACAATGTGCCGAGCATAACGAAACCGCGCGGCGTTTTGGCGGAAACGGCGGGGGCGGGCGGCAGGGCGTTGTAGGTGTAGGCGGTGCGTCCGGCGGGAAAGCCGTGGCGGATGAGTTTCTGCTGTTCGTGGCGGCAGTTGGCGATGATGTATACGCCGAGTTTGGCAAACAGGCGGGCGATTTTGGGATAGGTTTCGGGGTTCAGGCCGCGCGCGTGGTAGAAAACCTTGCTGCGCGGCGAGCAGATTTTGGCCGCTATCGCGCAGGCGGGGACGATGCGCGCCATCTGGCAGTGGACGATGTCGGGGCGTTCGCGGCGCAGCAGGTGGGCGAAAGACAGGGCGGCGCGCAGGTAGCCGGTGCGGCCGCCGCCGTAAAAGTCGATGTTTTGCCAACGCATGCCTGCGGCTTGTGCATCGGAGACCAGCGGGCCGTCGGATGCGGCCAGCAATACGTCGTGTCCGTGCCGTGCCAGCAGGCTGCCGAGGCGCAGGCTGGCGGTTTCGGTGCCGCCCAGTCCGCCCATGGAGGTGGCCAGTATGATTTTCATGGGTGTTCCGTGTGTTTGAAGGCCGTCTGAAAGAAAGGTTTGCGGTTATAGCAGGCCGTTTGTCCGACGGCAATCGGTATTTGCGGTTCTGTCCGGCGGCTGATGCGGAAAGGCCGTCTGAAAATGCGGGTGGTGCTTTTCAGACGGCCTCGGACGGTGTGCGTGCGTCAGGCGCGGTTGCGGACGGCGTCGGCCAGCAGGGCGAGCATTTCTTCGGTGGTGTCCCAGCCGATGCAGGCATCGGTGATGCTTTGGCCGTAGGTTTCGGGTTTGTCCTGACGGCCTTCGACGAGGTGGCTTTCCACCATCACGCCCATGATGTTTTGTTCGCCGTTGCGGATTTGCGCCGCCACGTCCTGAGCGACTTCCATTTGGCGGGTGTAGTCTTTGCGGCTGTTGGCGTGGCTGCAGTCTACCATCAGGCGGGGGCTGACTCCGGCTTTGGTCAGTTGGGAAACGGCATCTCGGACGTGTTCCGCGCTGTAGTTCGGCTCTTTGCCGCCGCGCAGGATGACGTGGCAGTCGGGGTTGCCCGCGGTGTGGACGATGGCGGAGTGTCCGGCTTTGGTAACGGAGAGGAAGTGGTGCGGGTGTGAGGCCGCGCCGATGGCGTCGATGGCGATTTTGAGGTTGCCGTCGGTGCCGTTTTTGAAGCCGACGGGGCAGGACAGGCCGCTGGCCAGTTCGCGGTGCACCTGGCTTTCCGTGGTGCGCGCGCCGATGGCACCCCAGGAGATGAGGTCGGCGTAATACTGCGGGGTAATCATGTCGAGGAATTCGGTGGAGGCCGGCATGCCGAGGTTGTTCAGGTCCAACAGCAGGCGGCGGGCTTGGCGCAGGCCGAAGTTGATGTCGAAGGTACCGTCCAGATAGGGGTCGTTAATGAGGCCTTTCCAGCCGACGGTGGTACGCGGTTTTTCAAAATAAACGCGCATGACGATGAGCAGCTCTTTTTCGTATTTTTGACGCAGGGGCAGCAGGCGGCGGGCGTATTCGAGGGCGGCTTTGGGGTCGTGGATGGAGCAGGGGCCGATAACGGCGAGCAGGCGTTTGTCGCGGCCGTGGATGAGGTCGGCGATTTGGTTGCGGGTGCTTTCGACGAGTTCGGCCGCCCTGTCGTCCAGCGGCAGTTCGTAGAGGTGGGCGATGGGGGGCAGCAGTTCGTCTATGCCGTTGATGCGGATGTCGTCGGTTTTGTTCATGCGGTTCATGGCTGTGTCCGTTGTCGCGTTGTTTTTGTCAGGCGGGAAGGATAGCCGCCCATGCAGGGGCTTGGCAAGATGGAATTTGCGGTTTTGTGTTATTAAATTGCTTAATTTTCTGTTTTCGGCGTTGTTTGTTATTTGATGCGCCGTTTTGTGTGGTTTTATGGCATTTTGTTTTCTCGGTTGTAGTGGAGAAGCCGTCTGAAAAGCCGCTCTGGCTTCGCGGAAACGCCGTTTTCCGGCCGAAACGGGGTTTTCTGTTTTCAAGATGCAGAAGCGGGACTTTCAGACGGCCTGCCGGTTTCCGGCTCAGGGGCGGTATTGCGGCGAGACGCCGTTGGGCAGGAGCTGCCAGACGTAGCCTGTGTGTTTCATTTTGCCGGCGACGCGTCCGGCTTCGTCGCCGTAGCCCCAGAAGTAGTCCACGCGCACCGCGCCTTTGATGGCGCTGCCGGTATCCTGCGCCATAATCAGGCGGTTGAGGCCGTGGCGGGTTTCGGGGTGGGTGGTGGCGACGAAGAGGGGTGCGCCGAGCGTGATGTGGTGGCGGTCTACCGCGCCCGCGTATTCGCCCATCAGGGGTGTGCCGAGCGCGCCGATGGGGCCGTCGCTGTTGTCGTCGAGGGTGCGGAAGAAGACATAGCTGGGGTTTTGCCCCAATACTTCGGCCAGTTTTTGTGGGTTCTGCTGCATATAGGCTTTGATGCCCTGCATGGTGGTCTGCGCCAGCGGGAGGTAGCCGCGGTCGGCCATGTAGCGGCCGATGGAGACGTAGGGGTATTCGTTTTTGTCGGCAAACCCGAGGCGGATGTATTTGCCGGACGGGGTTTTCAGACGGCCGGAACCTTGTATTTGGAGGAAGAAGAGTTCGACGGGGTCGTCGGCATAGCCGAGTATCGGTGCTTTGCCGTTCAGCGCGCCGCCGTTGATTTCGTTGCGGGTATGGTAGGGGATGAAGCTGCCGCCGACAAAGCGGCCTTTGAGGGCTTTGGTGCGCTCGGTGATGGGGAATGCGGCGAGGTTGGCGGTGTGGGTGCCGTCGGCGGCGATGCGGCCCGTGTTCTGTCCGGTTTGGCGCACGCGGACGGTAGCTTTGCTGCCGCGCAGGTTGGCGGGCAGGTCTACCGAGACGAAGTCGTAGGGGATGCCGTAAACGGGGAAGCGGGCGCGGGAGGAGGCGCGGGCGTCGCCGTGGAGGACGGGTTCGTAATAGCCGGTTACCGTGCCGCCGAGTTGGCCGTTTTCGCTGACCTGCCAGGGGGTGAAGTATTGTTCGAAGAAGCTGCGGGCGGCGTGGTTGTTGCGTTGGGTTTGCGCGGCCTGCGTACAGACGGCCTGCCAGCCGGGTTGGTTTTGCAGTTTTTCGCAGCCTTTCAGGAAGGATTCGAGGCTTTTGGCGAAATGTTGGTGGGACCATTGCGGCAGTGCGGCGTAGTCGACGGCGGTGTAGGACGCGCTGCTGCCCGCCGGGCGGACGGTCGTACCGGCGGCGGCGCGCTGTCCTGCGGGCTGCGGGGTGCGGTAGGTGTTGACCGGTTGCACGGTGTTGCCGGCGGGAGTCAAGGCGGGGTGGGGTTTTTTGGCTGTGCAGGCGGCCAGTGCGGCGGCAGACAGTAGGATGCAGAGGCGTAAAACTTTTTGATTCATGAATGATGATGCCAAGAGGCCGTCTGAAAGCGGAAACTTCCTTTCAGACGGCCTGAAATACGGAGGAATTGCAAACGCGGGCACTATATCACAGTCTGGGCATCCGTGTGCCGGGGCGGGACGGGCGGGCGTTAAAACAGCTTGGCGACTTCAGCGGCGATGTCGTCGGCACGCATGAAGGTTTCGCCGATGAGGAAGGTGTGCACGCCGTGTTTCCGCATCAATTCGACGTCGGCTTTGTTGCGGATGCCGCTTTCGGCCACGACGATGCTGCCGTCCAAACGGGGCAGCAGGCGCAGGGTTTGGTCGAAGCTGACTTCAAACGTGCGCAGGTTGCGGTTGTTGACGCCGCGCAGGGAGGTGGTGAGGTGGGCGCATTTTTCCAATTCGCTTTCGTCGTGCAACTCCAGCAATACGTCCATGCCTAATTGGTGCGCGGTTTGTTCGAAATGTTCGAGTTGTCCCGCTTCCAGTGCGGCGGCAATCAGCAGCACGGCATCCGCACCCCAGGCGCGCGCCTGGTAAATCTGATATTCGTCGATGATGAAGTCTTTGCGCAATACGGGCAGCGAACAGGCGGCTTTGGCCTGTTTCAGGTATTCGGGCGCGCCTTGGAAGTATTGTTCGTCGGTCAATACCGACAGGCAGGCCGCGCCGCCGCGTTGGTAGTCGGCGGCATGGGCGGCGGGCTCGAAATCGGGGCGTATCAGTCCTTTGGACGGGCTGGCCTTTTTGATTTCGGCAATCACGGCGGGCAGCCCTGCGGCGTGTTTGGCGCGGATGGCGGCGATAAAGCCGCGCGGCGCTTCGGCTTGTTCGGCTTGGCGGCGGAGTGTTTCCAATGGGACGGCGGCCTTGGCGGCGGCGACTTCTTCGGTTTTGGTGGCGAGGATTTTTTGCAGGATGTCGGTCATGGTGTTTGCCTGAATGCGAGTTTGAACGGGATATGCGGCGGATTATAGCAGGCCGTCTGAAAGGATTAGGGTCTGTCGATAATTACTTTTCCATGCGGGTTTTTGCCCAAAAAGCGGCAAATTCGAGGCGGAAACCGCAGTCGGGCCGGATATTTTGTGAGAATTTTCAGCACGGAAAATGTCGCTTTGGGTGAAAGTGGGCGGAAAACGGCAGTTGCCAAAGACGCTAGGCTCCGTCTGCTTTATCAAGGTAAACGAAGGTTTCGCCGAGAAAGTCCGCCAATACGGAAACGTGCGACTGTTCTGGATGGCGGACGGCGGTCAGCAGGCGGACTTCGCCGTGCGCTTTTTCCAGTTCGAGTAGCCGTGAAACGGACTGCCGTGCTTTCCCGCCGCTTAGTTCTTCATGATAACGGGCGGCGAAGGCGGCGAAGTTTTCCTCCGGATTTTCGTGATAGAAACGGCGCAGGGTGGTGCTGGGGGCGATGTCTTTCAGCCATTCGACGGCGGCGAATGTTTCTTTGGTGATGCCGCGCGGATAGAGGCGGTCGATGAAGACGGCGCAAAGGCCGGATTCGGGGTGGAAGGCATAGATGCGTTGGACGGTAAACACGGGCGTATCCTCGGTTTGGCAACCCGGGCCGTCTGAAGGACGGGATGTTTCAGACGGCCTGTAGCTGCAATGTAAAGTTTTCTCAATTTCTTTGCAGTATATTACAATCGCGCCTTTTCCGTCGTATGTCCGCCGCATGGGCGACGGCCGGTTCTACTTAGGAGTTCGGAATTTATGATTGAGACGATACATGAATGGGTCAATAAGATTAACGGCGAATTGGGCGTTTATCTGATTTTCCTGCTGTTGGGTACGGGGCTGTTTTTCACTTTGGCCACCGGTTTTGTCCAAATCCGCCTGTTCGGCCGCAGCATCCGCGAAATGCTGGGCGGGCGTAAGGCGGTCGATGATCCGCACGGCATCACGCCGTTTCAGGCTTTCGTGACCGGATTGGCCAGCCGCGTGGGCGTGGGCAATATCGCCGGTGTGGCCATTGCTATTCATTTGGGCGGGCCGGGTGCGGTGTTTTGGATGTGGGTAACCGCCATCATCGGTATGAGCTCTGCCTTTGCCGAGTCGTCGCTGGCGCAGCTTTTCAAAGTCCGCGACCACAAAAACGGCCACTTCCGCGGCGGCCCTGCTTATTACATCCGTCAGGGTTTGGGGCAGAACTG
The DNA here is from genome assembly GCF_001807735.1 of Neisseria sp. HMSC31F04. NCBI lineage: Bacteria > Pseudomonadati > Pseudomonadota > Betaproteobacteria > Neisseriales > Neisseriaceae > Neisseria > Neisseria sp. HMSC31F04. Next base: position 113,185 of record NZ_KV790793.1, read on the forward strand.
GATGGCGGTGCTGTTTTCCGTCAGCCTGATTTTCTGCTTCGGTTTGGTTTATAACGCCGTGCAGTCCAATACCATCGCGGTGGCGGCCAAAGGGTCGTGGAGCTGGGATAGAGATGCGGTCGGCGTGGCCTTGGTCATCCTTTCCGCGCCGATTATTTTCGGCGGCATCCGCCGCGTTTCGCGCATCGCAGAAGGGCTGGTGCCGATTATGGCGGTTTTGTACCTGTTAATGGCGTTGTATGTCATGGCGATGAATATCAGTGCCGTGCCGGCCGTGTTCGGCCAGATTTTCGGCAATGCCTTCCGTTTTGACGCGGCCGGAGGCGGCCTGCTCGGCGGCCTGATTTCGCAAACCATGCTCAACGGCATCAAGCGTGGCCTGTATTCCAACGAGGCCGGACAGGGTTCCGCCCCGAACGCCGCCGCAGCAGCCGATGTGAAGCACCCGGTGTCGCAGGGCATGATTCAGATGTTGGGCGTGTTCGTCGATACCATCATTGTTTGTTCATGCACCGCGTTTATCGTGCTTGCTTCAGGCGCGTCTTACGAAACCTTGAGCGGCGTGGAACTGACGCAGACCGCGATTGTCAGCCAGGTCGGCAACTGGGGTGCGGACTTCCTGACCGCCATCCTGTTCATGTTCGCCTTCTCCACCATCATCGGCAACTACGCCTATGCGGAATCGAACATGCAGTTCATCAACAACCACTGGCTGACAATCGCCGTCTTCCGCATGGCCGTGTTGGGCATGGTGTATTTCGGCGCAGTGGCCGAAGTGCCGGTGGTGTGGGATATGGCGGACTTGACCATGACCACGATGGCGTTGATCAACTTGGTCGCCATCCTGTTGCTGTCGCCGCTGGTGTTCCTGTTGCTGAAAGATTATTCGGCCAAACTCAGAATGGGCAAAGACCCGGAATTCAAGCTGTCCGAACATCCGAGCCTGAAGCGGAAAATCAAATCGGATATTTGGTAATCCGCAGTTGAAGGAAACGGAAAGGCCGTCTGAAACCGTATTTCGGGTTTTCAGACGGCCTTTGGTTATTTGAGGCGGTTGTGTTTGCCGCTCAGGTATATCGGCAGTATCCACAGCAGGCAGCCGTACATCACCAACATGCTGACGGTAAAGAAAACGTGCTGCCGGTGCGTCATCGGCTCCCTTTTCAGCCATTCGCGCATATCGGGCCGGCTTCCTATAAAACGGCAGGCCGTCTGAAAAGCGGAAAAAGTTTTTTCAGACGGCCTGCAAGCCCTTACCTTTACAGCGTGGTATCCAATGCGGCTGAAATATCCGCCCAAATATCTTCCACGTCTTCGATGCCGATGGAGAAGCGCAGCAGGCCGACCTTGATGCCGAGCTGCATCTTCACATCGTGCGGCACGCCGCTGTGCGACTGGCTGTAACAGTGGTTCACCAAACTTTCCACGCCGCCCAGGCTGGAAGCCATCGTAACCAGCTTCATGTTTTTAATTACGCTGTTTGCGGCTTCGCGGCTGTCGTTTTTCAGATACAGCGTAACCACGCCGCCGCAGCCTTTGGCCATCTGCCGTTGCGCCAGCGCGTGATGTTCGTGCGACGGCAGGCCGGGGTAGAACACTTTTTCCACGGCGGGGTGGTTTTCCAGGCGGCGGGCGATTTCCAGCGCGTTTTCGCAGTGCCGCCGCATCCGCAGGGCAAGGGTTTTAATTCCGCGCAACACCAGCGCGCAATCCATGGGGCCGGCCACGCCGCCGGTGTTCACCATCATGTTTTGCATGGGTTTGGCCAGCTTTTCGTCTTTCACGACGACCACGCCCATCAAAACGTCCGAGTGGCCGCACAAATATTTGGTGGCCGAATGGAAAACGATGTCGCAGCCCATGTCCAGCGGCTGTTGTAGATACGGCGTGGCAAAAGTGTTGTCTATGCCGGCCAGCGCGCCTACCGCCTTGGCCTTGGCCGCCAGCGCGGCGATGTCCACCAGCCGCAAAAGCGGGTTGGACGGTGTTTCCAGCCAAACGAGCTTCACGTTTTGATTTTCCGCCAGCGCGCGGTCGAGGTTGGCGGGGTCGGTCAAATCGGCAAACACGACGTTCACCCCCCAAGGCGCGTAAACTTCGGTCAGCAAATCGTAGCTGCCGCCGTAGATGTCGCAGACGGCGACGACGGTGTCGCCCGGCCGCAAAAAAGTGCGGAACACGCAGTCTATGCCCGCCATGCCGCTGCCGAAGGCAAAGCCCGCCGCGCCGTGCTCCAGCGCGGCCACCGTGTCTTCCAGCACCTTGCGCGTCGGATTGCTCAAACGGGCGTAGCGGAAGGGAATCTGTTCGCCGATTTCCTTCATGGCGAACATCGAATTTTGATAAATCGGCGGCATGATGGCGCGGTTGTGTTCGTCGGGGTTGTAGGCGGTGTGGATGGCTTGGGTGTCGAAACGGTATTTCATCTCTGTCTTCCGATGGTTTGACGGGAAACGGGATTGTAGGCCGTCTGAAAAACGGCGGCAACACGCCAAAGCCGTCTGAAAGCGGTTTTCAGACGGCCTCAAACGGCTATCAAACAATAGACATTCCCAATCCGCATTGCCGCCACGCGGCTGCGGATATATACTCGCGCATTTCTCAAACACGCACGCCCTTTAAGGAATAACAACGCATGAACGCCATCGCCGATGTGCAGAGCAGTAAAGATTTACGCAACATGCCGATTAACCAAGTCGGCATCAAAGACCTACGCTTCCCCCTGCAAATCACCACCGCCTCCGGCACCCAGTCCACCGTTGCCCGGCTCACCATGACCGTCCGCCTGCCCGCAGAACAAAAAGGCACGCACATGTCGCGCTTCGTCGCCCTGATGGAAGACCGCCGCCGCGAACTCGATTACGGCGAACTGAAAGACCTCACCCAGCGCATGTTGGAGCTGCTGGATTCCGATGCGGGAAAAATCAGCATCGCGTTTCCGTTTTTCCGCCAGAAAACCGCACCCGTATCAGGCATCCGCTCGCTGTTGGATTACGACGTTACCCTCTGCGGCGAAGTGGCCGGCGGCGGATACCGCCACAGCCTCAAAGTGCTGGTACCCGTTACCTCGCTCTGCCCGTGCTCGAAGGAAATTTCGCAATACGGCGCGCACAACCAGCGTTCGCACGTTACCGTATCGCTGGTGTGCCGCGAAAACGTATCGGTGGAAGAGGTTATCGACATTGTTGAAAACCAAGCCTCCTGCCAACTTTACGGCCTCTTGAAACGTCCCGACGAAAAATACGTCACCGAACGCGCCTATGAAAACCCGAAATTCGTCGAAGACATGGTGCGCGACGTGGCCGTCGCCCTGCGCGGCGACGACAGGATAGAATCCTTTACAGTGGAAAGCGAAAATTTCGAAAGCATCCACAACCACTCGGCTTACGCCTATATCGCCTACCCTTGAGGTTTCCCGACAGAAAGGCCGTCTGAAAGCATGTTTCAGACGGCCTTTCAAAATCACGGCGGTATCGTAAACATCATCCGCCCGCATACCGTTTGGCCGGATGGTAAAAGACAGTTTGATTATTTATAGTGGATTAAAATAAAAATGAGACAAGGCGGCAAC
>NZ_KV790793.1:116775-142623 GCF_001807735.1 Neisseria sp. HMSC31F04
ACGCCGTATCATTGCAATTTTAATCCACTATAGTTTCCTATCGCGATGCAACGTTTGATACCAAAGGGAAAAAATGTCGGCATCACGTCCATCCGCTGACAAAAGGCCGTCTGAAAATGTTTTCAGACGGCCTCTTAATATGCGTGGGGATTATTTTTTCAATGAATCGCGGATTTCGCGCAGCAGCAATACTTCTTCGCTCGGTTCGGCCGGTGCTTCTTCGGCCGGTGCTTCTTCGGCCGGTGCTTCCTGTTTTTTCAAAGTGTTCAGGGCTTTGACCACCATGAAGATGGCGGAGGCGATGATGAGGAAGCTGATGATGCTGTTGATGAACAGGCCGAGGTTCAGGGTAACCGCGCCGCCCGCTTGTGCGGCAGCCAGTGAGGCGTAGCCGTCTGCCGGGGCGTTGGCACCGTTTTTCAAAGTGAGGAACAGGTTGGAAAAGTCCACGCCGCCGATCAGCAGGCCGATGGGGGGCATGATGACGTCGTCGACCAGTGATTTGACGATGCCTGAGAAGGCTGTGCCGACGACCATACCGACTGCGAGGTCGACGACGTTGCCGCGCATGATGAAATCTTTGAATTCTTGTTTGATTGACATGATTTTGTCCTTTCGTAATCGTTATCGGGGTGAAAATCGAAAAAGGGCGGCAGTGTAGGGGAGGTATGCCGTTATTGTTATTTTTGCGTGATTTGCGGTTGTTTTGTGCAATATACGGTGTTTTTCTGATATTTTTGCACATGAAAAGCAGCGCAGGCTGGAAAATTCCGTGCCTGCGCTGTTTTTCAGACGGCCTGATTGATGTGCGGGAATCAGACTTCGCTCAGGGCATTGATGCTGTAACCGCCGTCCACATAGGTGATTTCGCCGGTGATGCCGGAGGAGAGGTCGGACAGCAGGAAGGCGGCGGCGTTGCCGACTTCTTCGATGGTTACGTTGCGGCCGAGCGGGTTTTGGTCGGCAACGTGTTTGAGCAGTTTGCTGAAATCGGCGATGCCCGAGGCGGCCAATGTCTTAATCGGACCGGCGGAGATGCCGTTGCAGCGGATGCCGTCGCGGCCGACCGAGGAGGCGGTGAAGCGGATGGCGGCTTCGAGGCTGGCTTTGGCCAAACCCATGACGTTGTAGTTCGGGATGGCGCGCACCGCACCGAGGTAGGAGAGGGCGACGACGGCGGAATTGCGGCCTTTCATCATCGGGCGGGCGGCTTTCACCAGCGCGGGCAGGCTGTAGGCGGAAACATCGTGCGCGGTGTTGAAGGCTTCGCGGCTGATGCTGTCGAGGAAGTCGCCGTTGAGTGCTTCGCGCGGGGCGAAGGCGATGGCGTGTACCAGGCCGTCGAGGCCGTCCCAGCTTTTGCCCAGGTCGGTAAACAGTTGCTCGATTTCGGCATCGCTTTGTACGTCGCAGCGGAATACCAGTTGCGAACCGAGTTCTTCGGCCATTTTGCGTACGCGCTCTTCAAGTTTGTCCACCACATAGGTGAATGCCAGTTCCGCGCCTTGTTCGCGGCAGGCTTTGGCGATGCCGTAGGCGATGGAGCGTTCGGAGATCATGCCGGTAATCAGGATTTTTTTGCCTTGCAGGAAGCCCATGTCGATAGTCCTTGGTTGGGAGATGAAAATAGGCGCGATTATAGCCGAGTTTGCGCGGCGGTGGAAAAGGCCGTCTGAAAACGGGTTACAATGCGGCTTCCTTTTTCTGCCTGCAAGGTATCCGCATGAAGCCGTCCGCCGTTTCCGCCTTTTGCGCCGCCGTCCTGTTGTCGTCCGCCGTCCGTCCCGCCGTTGCCGGTTATGCGGCCGGTTTGGGGCAGCCGCCGCTGTATGCCGAAGGTTTCAAACATTTCGGCTATGTGAATCCGAACGCGCCCAAGGGCGGCAGTTTCACCCTGCCTGTGCAGGGTAGTTTCGATACGCTGAACCCGTTTACCTTGAAAGGTTCGGCGGAGTCGGGCGTTGCGATGCTGACGGTGGATACGCTGATGACGGAGGGTGGAGACGATCCTTTCGCCATGTACGGCTTGTTGGCACAAGATATTTCGCTGGCTTCAGACGGCCTCTCCGTTACCTTCCGGCTCAATCCGAAAGCGCGTTTCCACAACGGCGATCCGGTGCTGGCCGAAGACGTGGCCGCCTCGTTCAAACTGCTGACGCAGGACAAAGCCGCGCAACCGCGTTGGAAATTCTATTGGTCGGATGTGGCGGCGGTGGAAACGCCCGACAACCGAACCGTCCGCTTCCGCTTCAAAAAACGCAATGCCGAACTGCACATGATTTTGGGGCAGCTTCCCGTGTTTTCGCGCAAAAGTTACCCGCAGGGTTTGGAAAAGGGCGGCAACACCGCGCCTATTGGTTCCGGCCCTTACCGTTTGGTGAAAACCGATTCCGGCCGCCTGAGCGAGTTTGCCCGCGACAAAAATTATTGGGCGCGCGATTTGCCCTCGCGGCGCGGCATGTACAACTTCGACACCGTGCGCTTCCGCTACCTGCGCGACCCGACCATGCGGATTGAAGGCGTGAAGGCGGGAGACTTCGACTTCACGCAGGAAACCGCCGCCCGTTCGTGGGCGCGCGCCTATCCGGCCGACATCCTGAAAAAGCGCGGGCTGGAAAAGGCCGAACTGCCGCACAGCAACACCGTCGGTATGCAGGGGTTCGTCCTGAACCAACGCCGTGCGGCATTGAAAGACATCCGGGTGCGGCAAGCCCTGGTTTTGAGCTTTGACTTTGAAAATGTGAACAGCCGCATGATGTACGGAGCCTACCGTCGCAGTCCCAGTTTCTTTACCAACAGCGAAATGGCCGCCTCCGGCCTGCCCGATGCCGCCGAACTCGCCTTGCTGACCCCGTTGTCCGGCCGCCTGCCTGCCGCCGTCTTCCGCCAACCCGTGCCGATGCCGCCGCAGAGCGACCCCGCGCTCGGCATCCGACCGAATTTGCTGAAAGCCCGCAGCCTGCTGCTGGAGGCCGGCTACCGTTATCAAAACGGCGTGCTGACCGACAAGCAGGGCAGGCCGCTGGTGTTGGAGTATCTGACCAACAGCAAAACCTTCGAGCGCGTGGCGGGCAAATGGCAGCGCGACCTGGCCAAAATCGGCATCACCCTCAACCTGCGCACCGTCGATGCCTCCCTTTATCAAAAGCGGCTGGCCGATTTCGACTACGACATCATTATGGCCACTTACTCCAACAGCCAAAGCCCGGGCAACGAACAAATCGACTATTTCGGCTGCGCGGCCGCCCAAACCAAAGGCAGCGGCAACTACGCGGGCGTGTGCGACCCTGCCGTCGAACAACTGCTGAAACGGTTTGAACACTTCTCCGACCGCCGCGAACTGGTTACCGCCGCCCGCGCCCTCGACCGCGTATTGCGCCACCAATACATCGTCGTCCCCAACTGGTACAGCGACCGCTACCGCATCATTTACCGCCGTACGCTGGGCATCCCCGCCCGCCCGCCGAAATACTATCAGGCGGCATCTTGGGCGTTGCAGACTTGGTGGGTGAAATAGCGGAAGGCCGTCTGAAAAGCTAAAAATGCCTTTCAGACGGCCTTTTGTTTTTTCCTTTTCATTCCCTATGCAGCAGGGTGAACGATGAAATCAATTTTTTCGGTAGCGGCAGGATAACGATGCGGCAAATTGCAAATCTATAGATATAAACCGCAGGCAGCGGTTGATGCCCCTGCATAAAATGAGGCCGTCTGAAAGTTGTTTTCAGACGGCCTTTTGTCAAGCGGCAAATGAACTTAATCAATGCAGTTGCTGTTGTGCGGCACGAACGGCATTTTGGTCCGGATTGATTAAGATTTCGACACGGCGGTTTTGCGCGCGGCCTTCAACGGTGGCGTTGGAGGCAATCGGCTGGCGGGAGCCGTGGCCGAAGATATTCATGCGGGAAGCACTCACGCCGCGTGATTGCAGATAGGAAGCGACGGCTTGGGCGCGGCGTTGCGACAACGGATCATTGATGGCGTCGGAGCCGGTGTTGTCGGTGTGGCCGTTGATGGTCAGCGTGGTGTCGTGGTATTGGGTCAGTGTTTGCGCGGCGGCGGCCAAGGCGTTTTGCGCGTTGGCGTTCAGCGTCGAGCTGTTGGTGGGGAAGGTAACGTTTTCAGGCATCACCAGTTTGATTTGGTTGCCGTTGCGTTCCACATCCACGCCGGTGTTGGCCAGACTTTCGCGCAGTTTTTTCTCTTGGTAGTCCATGTAGCCGCCGATACCCGCGCCGACCGCGCCGCAGGCCAGGGCGGAGTTGCGCGCGCCTTTGCCGCCGTGGGTCAGTGCGCCGATGATGCCGCAGGCCGCCGCGCCGCCGAGTCCGTACATGGCGGTTTTGCTGGTTTTCTGTGTGCCGTCGGGGTAGGTGATGCAGCCGCCGAGCATCAGGGCGGAGGAAACGGTGATGACAGTAATCGTGTTGAACAGTTTCATGATTGTCCTTTCTGTCGGGTGTGGAAATACTGCAACTATAGCCGATTGTGCGGTGTTTCAGACGGCCTTAACATGATATTACGCCCCGTCTACCGTTTAAGCCGTTTTTTCTGCCGCCAGTATATTCGCCAGCGCAGTTTGGCATCGTAGCCGACCGATCCGGCACCGAACCAGAACAGTAGGGCGGCCACGGGGAGGGTGAAGTGGTAGCCGAGCCGGTGGTAGCCCCACGCGCCGACTACACCGCCTAAAATGAAGGCGGCCAAAAGTGCCAGCAGCAGGCGCATTTTCGGGCGGTTGACGGCGATGTCGGGCAGTTTCGGGTTTTTGCTGCGGCGGTAATACAGCACTTTGCCCAATTCGATGCCCAAGTCGGTTACGGTGCCGGTCATGTGGGTGGAGCGGATGATGCCGCCGGAGAGTACGGTCATGACGGTGTTGTGCATCCCCATGATGAAGCACAGCAGCAGCACGGTGGGCGGCAGGAGGATGCGGCCGTAGTGCGACAAGGCCACGCCCAAAAGGCCGAAGGCGAGCAGGTAGAGGCTTTCCAGCCACATTGACAGGCCGTAGCTGCTGCGGAAGCGTTGGCGTTTCGCCCACAGTATCGTCCAACTGGAATGCGCGGAGCCGATTAGGAAGGCGACTACGCACGACATGGCGGCGAAGAAGCCGTGCCAGTCGCCCAGATAGGCCGCGTCTGCCGCGCCCGACATCGAACCGGTGATGTGCGAGGTGTAGCTTTTGACGGCGAAGAAACCGCCGGCGTTGATTGCGCCGGCAAGGAAGGACATGATGTAGCCGAGGGCGCGGAAGCCGCCGTCGGTAATTTGGCAGTCGTGCAGGTAGGGTTTGTCGGCCTGCCAAAAGGGCTGGCTGTGGTGTTTGTTGGACGGTTTGACGCGCTTTTCCCGTTGGTTCGCCATGTGTTTGCCGTATGTGGTTTTGCGGTTGGGAGGCCGTCTGAAAATTGTTTTTCAGACGGCCTTGCAGGGTTTAGGTGCGGATTTGGCCGTTGCCGAGCACGATCCATTTTTGCGAGGTCAGGCCGTGCAGACCGACGGGGCCGCGGACGTGGATTTTGTCGGTAGAAATACCGATTTCCGCGCCGAGGCCGTATTCGAAGCCGTCGGCAAAACGGGTGGAGGCGTTTACCATCACGCTGGCGGAATCGACGGCGCGCAGGAAGGTTCGGGCACGGCCGAGGTGTTCGGTTACGATGCTGTCGGTGTGGCCGCTGCCGTGGCGGTTGATGTGGGCGACGGCTTCTTCGAGGCTGCCGACGATTTTGACGGCAAGCACGGGGGCGAGGTATTCGGTGTCCCAGTCTTGGTCGGAGGCCGTCTGAATATCGGGCAGTATGGACAGCGTTTGCGGGCAGCCCCGCAGTTCCACGCCTTTTTCGCGGTATTTTTCCGCCAGCGGCGGCAGGAGTTCGGCGGCACGGGCGGTGTGGACCAGTAGGGTTTCCATGGTGTTGCAGGTGCCGTAGCGCGAGGTTTTGGCGTTGAAGGCGATGGAGACGGCTTTTTCGGGGTCGGCAAATTCGTCCAGATAGACGTGGCAGATGCCGTCTAAATGTTTGATGACCGGCACGCGGGCTTCGGCGGCAATCCTCGCTACCAGCGATTTGCCGCCGCGCGGGATGATGACGTCGATTAAATCGGGGCTTTGCAGCATCGCGCCCACGCCTTCGCGGGCGGTGTCTTCGATAAAGCAGACGGCATCGGCGGGCAGGCCGTTTTCATGTAGGGCTTGACGGAACAGTTTGGCAATTGCGCTGTTGCTGTTGACGGCCTCGCTGCCGCCGCGCAGGACGCAGGCGTTGCCGGATTTCAGGCACAGGGCGGCGGCATCGGCGGTTACGTTCGGCCGCGATTCGTAGATGATGCCGATGACGCCGAGCGGTACGCGCATTTTGCCGATTTGAAGGCCGTTCGGGCGGGTGCGGAATTCGTCCATTTCGCCCACGGGGTCGGGCAGGGCGGCAATCTGGCGCAGGCCTTCGCAGATGTTGTCTATGCCCGCGTCGGAAAGTTGCAGGCGGTCGAGCATGGCGGCGTCCAGTCCTTTTGCTTCGGCGTTTTCCATGTCCTGGCGGTTGGCGGCCAAGATTGCGGTGCGGTGTTTGTCCAGTAGTTCGGCCGTGCGGAGCAGGGCGGCGTTTTTGGCCGAGCTGTCGGCGGCGGATACGGCGTAATAGGCGTTGCGCGCGGCGGCTGCCTGGGCGCGGACGTAGGCGGCGGTGTCCTGCATGGTGTCCTCCTGATGTTGGTCGGGAAATGGAAGGCAGATGATAAACAAAGTTAGGCCGTCTGAAAATATGGATTGAGGCCGTCTGAAAACCTTGATGGCGGGTTTTCAGACGGCCTTTGTTGAAAGGAATGGGAGGGCGGGAAGCCTTAATCGTTCCGTTTGATCAGGCGGTAGTAGGTTTCGCCTTGTTCGATGTAGCCCAAATCGACGCGGGCGATTTCGGTGATGGCCTCGCTGCCGTCGGTCAGGTCGGCGACTTCGGCACTCAGGGCGTTGTTACGCAGCTGCAAATTCGCGTTCGCGGCCTGTTGTGCCGCTATTTTGCCATCCGTAACGACCACATCGTGATAGCTGCCTTTCCCTATCCACAGTTGGTATTGGAAAAGGGCGATGGCGGACACGAGCACCAAAGTTACCCACTTCATGTTTCGGCCTTATTTTTTCAGTTGGTAAAACGCGGCTTTGCCCGGATAGTAGGCCGCTTCGCCCAATTCTTCTTCGATGCGGAGAAGTTGGTTGTATTTGGCCATGCGGTCGGAGCGGGAGAGCGAGCCGGTTTTAATCTGCATGCAGTTGGTGGCAACGGCCAAATCGGCGATGGTGCTGTCTTCGGTTTCGCCGGAGCGGTGGCTCATCACGCTGGTGTAGCGGTTGCGTTTGGCCAGTTCGACCGCTTTGAGGGTTTCGCTCAATGTGCCGATTTGGTTCACTTTGACCAACAGGGCGTTGGCGATGCCGTCTTCGATGCCTTCGGCCAGGATTTTGGGGTTGGTGACAAACAGGTCGTCGCCCACCAGTTGGACTGTACCGCCGAGTTTTTGCGTCAGCAGTTTCCAGCCTTCGCGGTCGTTTTCGTCCATGCCGTCTTCAATGGAAACGATGGGGTAGCGGGCGGCCAGGTCGGCCAGGTAGTCGGCGAATTCCGCGCTGCTCAGGGCTTTGCCTTCGGCGGAGAGGTGGTATTTGCCGTCTTTGTAAAATTCGCTGGAGGCGCAGTCTAAGGCGAACAGTACGTCTTCGCCGGTTTTGTAGCCCGCGTCGGCAACGGCTTGCTGCATCAGTTTCAAGGCTTCTTCGTGGCTGTTCAGGTTGGGTGCGAAACCGCCTTCGTCGCCGACTGTGGTGGGGAAGCCTTTTGCATCGCACAGTTTTTTCAGGGCGTGGAAGACTTCCGCGCCGCAACGCAGGGCTTCGCGGAAGGTCGGTGCGCCGACGGGCATAATCATGAATTCCTGGATGTCCAGGCTGTTGTTGGCATGCGCGCCGCCGTTGATGACGTTCATCATCGGTACGGGCATGGCCATTTGTCCGGCACCGCCCAGGTAGCGGTAGAGCGGCAGTCCGGCATCTTCGGCTGCGGCGCGGGCGACGGCCATGGAAACGGCCAGGGTGGCATTTGCGCCCAAACGGCCTTTGTTGTCGGTGCCGTCCAGTTCGATCATCACTTTGTCGATGTAGCTTTGTTCGGAAGCGTCGATGCCGATCAGGGCTTGGGCGATTTCGTTGTTTACGTGTTCGACTGCCTTCAATACGCCTTTGCCCAGATAGCGGGCTTTATCGCCGTCGCGCAGTTCCAGGGCTTCTTTTTGGCCTGTGGACGCGCCGCTGGGTACGGCCGCGCGACCCATCACGCCGCTTTCCAGCAGCACGTCGCATTCTACGGTGGGGTTGCCGCGCGAATCCAAAATCTCGCGGGCGAAGATGTCGATGATGGCGCTCATGTTTTCTTCCTTTTGTGGTCGATAGGGATGGATGATGTTTTCAGACGGCCTCTAAGGCCGTGTGGTCGGCGGCGATTATACCGCAGATGGTTCGGGTGTCGGGAGGCGGTTAGGCCGTCTGAAAAATATTTTCGGTTTGGCAGCGTATTTTCAGACGGCCTCAGGCTGTTCGGCGGTTAGTCAGTGGTAGTCCTGTTCAGTCGGGCTTAAGCGGAAGCCGGTCGGACTTTCGGTGCTGTTGCAGTCTATTCCGCCGTCGTTCAGCCGGCAGGTGAAATAGGGTGTTTCTACTTTTTCTTTTTCCTGCAATATCCTGTATTTCGGGTTCGGCCGGTAGAATTCGGCCGGGATGCCGCTGAGGCAGCCTCGGTTGGGTATTCTGTTTTGCAAGGATGCATAGGCATGGCCGTCGGGTTGGCAATCGTGGCCTTTCCCGCTTTCGGTACGATGGATCAAGCAGACGACTGATGGGGCGCGGCCGAGTAAATCGATGTCGAACAGGTCGCCGCTGTTTATGGTGCGCGCGCGGCAGACGATGTTGCCGTCGGCGGTTTGGAAGGAAAAGGTGTCGGGGGAAGCATAGATTTCGTTTGCAGTATCGGTGGCGGCTTGTGCGGAAAGGGGCAGGGTAGCAGTAGAAAGGATGATGATGCCGTAAAGTGCGGATTTTTTGATGTTCATGATGTTCTCCGATTGGTAGGAACGGTTGTGCAACAGTCTGAGGCCGTCTGAAAACCCGTATAAAAGGATTTTCAGACGGCCTCTTCATTCGGCTAATCAACCGCGGTGATAGTTCGGTGCTTCTTTCGTAATCTGTACGTCGTGAACGTGCGATTCGCTCATGCCTGCGGAAGTGATTTCGACAAATTCCGCTTTTTCGTGCATTTCGTCTATCGTGGCGCAGCCCAGATAGCCCATGCTGGAACGCAGGCCGCCGGTGAGCTGGTGGATGATGTTTACAATCGGGCCTTTGTAGGGGACGCGGCCCTCGATGCCTTCGGGCACATATTTGTCGGCACTTTCCTGTTTGTCTTGGAAATAGCGGTCGGAAGAGCCTTGGCTCATTGCGCCCAGCGAACCCATGCCGCGGTAAGATTTGTACGAACGGCCTTGGTACAGCTCGATTTCGCCCGGGGCTTCTTCCGTGCCGGCAAACATGCCGCCCAGCATCACGCACGACGCGCCGGCTGCCAAGGCTTTGGCGATGTCGCCCGAGAAACGAATGCCGCCGTCGGCAATCAACGGCACACCGGTGCCTTTCAAGGCTTCGGCAACGTTGTGAATCGCCGTCAGTTGCGGCACGCCCACGCCGGCCACGATACGCGTGGTGCAAATGGAACCCGGGCCGATGCCCACTTTGACCGCGTCCGCACCGGCAGCGGCCAAATCGCGTGCCGCCTGCGCGGTGGCGATATTGCCGCCGATAACCTGTACTTCGGGGAAGTTTTCCTTCACCCATTTCACGCGGTCGAGTACGCCCTGGCTGTGGCCGTGCGCGGTATCGACCACAATCACGTCCACGCCTGCGGCTACTAACGCTCTGACGCGCTCTTCCGTGTCCGCCCCCGTGCCGACTGCCGCGCCGACGCGCAAACGGCCTTCGGCATCTTTGTTGGCATTGGGGAATTCGGTGGTTTTGATGATGTCTTTAACCGTAATCAGGCCTTTGAGTTCGTCGTTGGCGTTCAAGACCAAAACGCGTTCGACTTTGTGCTGGTGCATCAGTTCGCGCGCCTCCTCGATGCTCGCGCCTTCGGCTACGGTAACCAGGCGTTCGCGCGGGGTCATGATGGCGGAAACCGGCAGGTCGAGGCGGGTTTCGAAACGCAGGTCGCGGTTGGTTACGATGCCGACCACTTTGCCGTTTTCCACGACCGGCAGGCCGGACATTTTGCGTTTGCGTTGCGCGCGCAGTTCCAAAAGCTCGCGGATAAGGACGTTGGGTGCGACGGTAACGGGGTCTTTGACCACGCCGCTTTCATGGCGTTTTACCTTGGCTACGGCTTTAGCCTGCATGTCGGGGGACATGTTTTTATGGATAATGCCCAAGCCGCCTTCCTGAGCCATCGAAATGGCCAGACGGGCTTCGGTTACGGTATCCATAGCGGCGGAAAGCAAGGGGAGGTTGAGGGTGATTTGGCGGGTGAGCCTGGTTTTGAGGGAAACGTCGCGCGGCAGCACTTGGGAATGGGCGGGAACGAGCAGAACGTCGTCGAAGGTGTAGGCTTTTTCTACGATGCGCATGATGCTTTCAACTTTCAGTTTGTGCAAGATGCACGCCATTGTATCAAATTTGCCGCGCCTCCCCAACAGATTTGGCAGCAGTGCAGACGATAACATGACGGCATAAGGGTAAATACAGTACAATCTTATTTATTCATACCGATACAAAAGAGAGGGTCGAATTATGCACATTACTCAAATTGCCAAAGTTTTGTTGTTGGGCAGCTTGTTGGTGTCGGGCGGTGTTTCCGCAGCTTCCTCCGAGGTTTATCGTTGGAAGGAAAAAAACGGGGTCAACACTTATTCCGATGTTCCTTATCAACTGAAGCCGACAGCCAGTACCACTATCAACATCCGTACCAACAAAGTAACGCCGCCGGCGAATTCGACCGTTCAGCCTGCTTCCGTTACAACCGTCGGTGATCCTAACGCCACACCGTCTTTGGCTGAACAACAGGCCAGAGTGAGCGAGCAGATTGCACAGCAGAATAAAGAAGCTGAAAAACGCAATAAAGAAATTGAAGAGCAGAACAAACAGGCGCAAGAAGCAAACTGTAAAACCGCACAGATGAATTTGTCTTTTGCACAAAGTGCGCGTACCGACAAGCGTGAAGCATTGATTCAGCGTTTCAATCAAGAAGTAGCGAAATATTGTAAATAAATAATCGGGTTTCAAACCGGATTCATAATGGGGCTGACAATCGTCAGCCCCATATTTTTGGTTTCACTGTTTTTTGATTCCGATTGGTGGCGGATTAGCTTGCATTCGGGCAAGGAGGGCAATGCCGCATCGGTTTGTTTTGCTGAGAGTCCGTCAAGCGTGTTTTCAGACGGCCATCGGCTTTTGATTTTGATGCGGCACAGTCGGAAATCAAATCGGAAATTAAACCGGTTTACCATGTTTCCTTAAGCGCAGCGCATTGGCTAATACCAACAGGGAGCTGCCGCTCATGCCTAATGCGGCCAGCCAAGGGGTAACGAATCCTGCTGCGGCCAGCGGGACGGCGATCAGATTGTATGCGGCTGCCCAAATCAGATTCTGGCGGATAATCGCGGCGGTGCGTTTGGCTTGGTTTACCGCTTGCGGAATCACGGCCATGTCGTCGTTCAGTAATACGATGTCTGCACCCGCACGGGCAACGTCGGCCCCGCCCGCCACGGCAACGGATACGTCGGCGGCGGCCAAAACAGGTGCGTCGTTGATGCCGTCGCCCACCATCAGCACTTTCTTGCCCTGCCGTTGCAGGGTTTCGACATAGGCCAGTTTGTCTTCCGGCACGGCTTCGGCGCGGAATGCGTCCAGATGCAGGTTCTGCGCCAGCGATTGCACGGCGGCTTGGCGGTCTCCGCTGAGGAGGTGGAGGGTTAGCCCTTGTTGTTTCAGTTCGGCAACCATTTGCGGGATGCCGGATTTGGTTTGGTCTTCAAGCAGGAAAACGGCTTCAAAACCGTGTCGGCTGCCGAGGGTGATGAGTGTGCCCGCATGTTTTGCTTCGGTAACGGTATCGGGCAGGTTGCCGGCGGTTTCGGCGACGTATTCGGGTTTGCCCAGCAGCCAGAGGTCGGTTTGGCCGTTGATGGTCAGCATCGCGCTGACACCGTGGCCGACGCGGTTCAGCCTTTGTCCGGCCTCGATATGGAGGCCGTCTGAAAAGGGCAGGGCGGCGATGGCGCGGGCAATCGGGTGTTCGGATTGGGCTTCGAGCGTTTGTGCGATTTGTGCCGCCTGTTGTTCTGTCAGGCTGCCTAGGCAGATGGTTTGTTTTACTTTCAGACGGCCTTCCGTCAGCGTGCCTGTTTTGTCGAATACGGCATCGGTGGCAACGGCCAAAGTTTCCAAAGCCTGCGGGCCGGCCACCAATACGCCTTGCGCGGCCAGCTTGCCGGTGGATGCGGCCAGGGCGGTGGGCGTGGCGAGCGACAGGGCGCACGGGCAGGTAATGACCAGCAGTGAAACGGTAATCCATAAGGCCTGATGGATGTCGCTATACCACCACCAGCCGATGAAGACGGGCAGTGAGAAGGCAATCATACCGAACACGAAGCGTGATGCGTATTGGTCTGCCAAAACGGCCAAACGCGGTTTTTGCGATAAGGCTTTGTCGAGCAGTTTGACGATGTGCGCCAAACGCGTATCGCCGCCCACGCCGTCTGCACGGATGATGATCGGGCCGGCGGTGTTGAGCGTGCCGGCGGTAACTTTGTCGCCCGGCTGTTTGGGTACGGGCAGGTTTTCACCGGTCAGCATGGCTTCGTCGGCTTCGCTTTCGCCTGACAGGATGCAGCCGTCGGCAGGTATTACTTCGCCTGCCCTCACCAGCAGCACGTCGCCGCGTTGAAGCTGCACCACGGCGGCTTCTTCAGCCGTTTCGTCGTCAGGATAGTTCGGCAGTTTGCGGCAGAAGGCCGGTACGAGTTTGACCAGTCTTTCCGCCGCATCCCCTGCTTTGCGCCGTGCGGACTGCTCCATAAAACGCCCCAGCGAAAGCAGGAATACCAGCATGGCCAAACCCTCGAAATACATTCCTTGTCCTGCATTCCGCAACAGGGCGTACAGGCCGGCACCGAAAGCCAGCCAAATGGATAATGCAATCGGCGTGTCCATGCCGGGGCGGCGGTTTTTCAGATCGCGCAGGCAGCCGCGATAAAAGGGGACGGCGGCGAAAAAGATAACGGGCAGCACCATTAAAAATGCGCCCCAATGCAAAATAGTGAGAAATTGCGGCTCGATATCGTCATACAGGTAGGTCGGCAGGGCAAACATCATGGTCTGCATCATGCACATCCCGGCCACGGCCAGGCGGACGATGGCCTTTTTACGTTCTTTTCGCGCAGATTCGTCTGCCTTGTGCGCGTCGTAAGGCGAGGCCGAATAACCCGTTTGACGGATTTTCAGCAAAATGTCGGAGAGTTTTACCCGGCTGTCGTCCCATTTGATACGGGCCTTCAGCGTGCTGTAATTCAATTCGGCCGACAGAATACCGCTTTGCCGCAATAGCTGCTGTTCAATGAGCCAGACGCAGGCGGCGCAAGTAACGCCGCCCAGCATCAACGATGCTTCACGCTCGTTTTCCGACAGCGTTTCGACAAATTCGCGCTGCACGTCGGGCAGGTCGTACAGTTTCAGTTGGGCCAGAATCTCGGGCGGAGGCAAGCCGGCCTGTTCCGCTTCGGCAGTTCGCTGCTTGTAATAATTGCCCAGCCCGGCATCAATAATGCCCTGCGCCACAGCCTGACAACCGGCACAGCAGGCAGGCTCTTCCCGCTGTTCATAGACAATCGGCAAATGGGTACCATCGGGAACGGGCAGGCCGCAGTGGAAACAGTTTTTTTCACTCATAATGGGGTGGGATTGTACACGCTTTGATGATAGGCCGTCTGAAAGGCACGATATGACGACAATGCCGCCGTTAAGGAATGCTTATGCCGAACAGGAGGGGAACCCTAGTTCAAGTTAAATATTTCCCGATTTTGATTATCCGATTCGGCTGAATTTAATATAATCAAAACCCTGTTTTATATTTTTGTAAAAATAACCGCGCCATCCGGAGAGTATATGACTCAACAGACAACCTACAACCAACACCCCGAGCAGCAAGCCCGCGACATTATTGACCAAAAACTGGAGCAGGCGGGCTGGGCGGTACAGTCGGTGAATAACTTTAATCGCAACAGCAGTTTAGGTGTGGCAGTGCGTGAATATCCAACCGACAGCGGTCCGGTAGATTATCTGTTGTTTGTTGATGGCGAGCCGGTTGCCATGATTGAAGCCAAGCCGGAAAATTTTGGACATAAGCTTAATACGGTGGAAGAGCAAAGCGCACGCTATGCCGATAGCGAACTTAATTATATTCAGCAAGCAGAGATTGCCTTTTTATATGAAAGCACTGGCGTAGTAACACGTTTTACCAACCGCAACGATCCTGCCCCTCGTGCCCGCGAAGTATTCCACTTCCACCGCCCCGAAACGCTGCAAAAATGGGCAAACGAAGGCAAAAACACCCTGCGCGCCAAACTTAAAGCCATGCCGGCACTCAATCCTAACCATCTGTCTGCGGCTGAACTCGGCTTGCGCGATTGCCAATTAACCGCCATCGAAAATATGCAAGATTCTTTGGCAAAAGATTTGCCGCGCGCCTTGATTCAGATGGCCACAGGCGCAGGCAAAACTTATACCGCTATCAGCATTATGTATCGTTTGCTCAAATACACAGGCAAACGCCGCATTTTATTTTTAGTCGACACCGTCAACTTGGGCGAACAGGCCGAGCAGGAAATGTTGGTTTTTACCCCGTCTGACGACAACCGCAAATTTACCGAACTCTACAACGCTCAAGTCATTAAATCGCCGCACATTCCCAACGGCGTAGAAGTCTGCATTTGTACCATTCAGCGCATGTATTCCCTATTAAAAGGGGAAGACCTAGCGATACCGGATGACAGTAT
This sequence comes from Neisseria sp. HMSC31F04, assembly GCF_001807735.1. Lineage (NCBI taxonomy): Bacteria > Pseudomonadati > Pseudomonadota > Betaproteobacteria > Neisseriales > Neisseriaceae > Neisseria > Neisseria sp. HMSC31F04. Next base: position 131,860 of record NZ_KV790793.1, read on the forward strand.
GGAATTGGAAGAATGGGAAAACCGCTTAAAAGAACCATTGCCCGTTGCCTATCAACCGGATCTGCCACCGGAATTTTTTGATTTTATTTTTATCGACGAATGCCATCGCTCCATTTACAACCTGTGGCGGCAAGTGTTGGATTATTTTGATGCCTATCTGATCGGCTTAACCGCCACACCGGACAACCGCACTTTTGGTTTTTTCAATCAAAACGTCGTCAGCGAATACAGCCACGAGCAAGCCGTTGCCGATGGCGTAAATGTAGGCAATGAAGTCTATCTGATCAATACCAAAATCAGCCTGGATGGCGGCAAATTCAAAGCCGAGGAGCTGGTCGAACACCGCGAACGCACCACACGCCGTAAACGCTGGCAGCAGCAAGATAGCGATGAAGACTATACTGCCAAACAACTCGACAGAGATGTTGTCAATCCAAGCCAAATCCGCACCATTATCCGTACTTTCCGCGACCATTTGCCCGTAATGTTCCCAAATCGTCAAGAAGTACCCAAAACCTTGATTTTTGCCAAAAACGACAGCCACGCCGACGACATCATCAAAATGGTGCGGGAAGAGTTCGGGCAAGGCAACGAATTTTGCAAAAAAATCACTTACAAAGCCAAAGACGATATTGTGGGTGAAAACGGCGAAATCATCGAACAAGGCGAAGAACCCAAAACCGTCTTGGCGAATTTCCGCAACAGCTACAACCCGCGCATTGCCGTTACCGTCGATATGATTGCCACGGGAACCGATGTCCGCCCGCTCGAATGCCTGCTGTTTATGCGCGATGTCAAAAGCCGCAACTATTTTGAGCAAATGAAAGGACGCGGCACACGCACGCTTGATAAAGAAGGCTTGCAAAAAGTCAGTCCTTCCGCATCATCGGCCAAAACCCATTATGTGATTGTCGATGCCATCGGTGTTACCAAATCGCTCAAAACGGCAAGCCAACAATTAGACACCAAACGTTCGGTCAGCTTCTCCGATTTAGGAAAAGCCGTCGTTTTCGGCGGCGCATTTGATAGCGACAGCATCAGTTCACTGGCGGCACGCCTTGCTCGTTTAAACAAACAGCTGGATGACGAACAACAACAGCGGATCACTGAAATCACAGGCGGCGTCCCATTACCGCAATTGGTCAAAGACCTGTTTCACGCCATCAATGCCGATGAAATCCATCGGGCAGCTTGCGAGCAAGAAGGCATTTCCATCGATGAGACGCCGTCTGAAAAAACCGTTTTACAGATACAAAAACAGCGCGTCAAAGCCGCCACACGTCCGCTTTCCATGGAGCTCATTACCACGTTGGACGACATCCGCAAACAAAACGAGCAGAAAATCGACGCCGAGATTGACGAAGTCATCCACGCAGGCTGGGCAGAAAATGATGAAACCCTGACCCAAGATTTTGCCGAATGGATACGCAGCAACAAAGACGAAATTACCGCCTTGCAGATTTTCTATAATCAGCCTTATCAACGCCAAGCCTTAAGCCTTGCGATGATTAAAGCGCTGGCAACCGCCATTAAAAAAGCCAAACCGAAATTGGCATTCAGTCATATCTGGCAGGCGTATGCGCGTTTGGATAGCGTCAGCGAACAGGTAGAAAGCGAACTCACCGCCTTAGTCGGCCTTGTTCGCCGAGTGATTGGCATTGATGACAAAATCACGCCGTTTAGCAAAACCGTGCGTAAAAACTTCCAAACATGGACGTTTGAACACAACGCCCGTGCCGACAAACCGCTGACCGAAGAACAAATGCAATGGCTGACCATGATTCGCGACCACATCATCACCTCTTTTGCCATCGAAGGGAACGACTTTGAACTTACCCCGTTCAACCAATACGGCGGCTTAGGGCAGGCCTATGATGTATTGAGCGAAATTGCCGCCAACGACCAAGACTTTAACACCCTATTAAACGAGATTAACCAACAATGGACAGCATAAAAATGACCGCAGAACAGCAGTTGCCTGAAGGGTGGAAGAAAACAACTTTGGGGGAAATTTCTATTGTAAAAATGGGGCAATCTCCAAATGGAAAATCTTACAACAAAGAAAAAGAAGGTTATCTACTAATTGGTGGTGCAAGTGATTTAGGCGATATATATCCATCTCCTAAACAATATACCAACGAAGCTACTAAATTAAGCAAAGCCAATGACATTATTATCTGCATTCGAGCAACAATCGGACGCTTGAATTTAAGCGATAAGGTTTATTGTTTGGGGCGTGGCGTAGCTGGAATTGAGGTCAATGAAAATATAGAAACTAAATTTATTTGGTATTCATTGATGAATAATGAGGCATATCTTTTGAAAAATAGTACTGGTACAACATTTCAACAAATTTCCAGTCCTACTTTAAAAAAATTGCCCATTATCTACCCAACCAGCAAAGAAACCCAACAAGCCATCGTCAATAAAATCGAAAGCCTGCTTGACGAAATCGACGAAGGCATAGGTCGTCTGAAAACCGCAGCGCAGCAAATTCAACAATACCGCCAATCCCTGCTCAAAAACGCCTTTAACGGCGAACTCACCAAAGAATGGCGCAGCAAACACGCTGACACCTTGCCGTCTGAAAACGAACTGCTCGCCCAAATTCAGACGACCCGCGAACAACACTACGCCCAACAGCTTGTCGACTGGCAAACAGCCGTCAGCCAATGGGAACAAAATGGAAAAGTAGGGAAAAAACCGAGCAAGCCCAAAGCGCCGACACAAGCGGTTAAGTTTGAAGACAATTTTGCAGATTTGCCGAGTGGGTGGGGAGCTATAAAAATCAATCAAGTTGCTGAGATATTTACTGGAGCAACTCCATTAAAAAGTAATGCTAACTACTATGAAAATGGCTCAATTCCTTGGGTTACCAGTGGTAGTTTGAATAATGAATTTGTAGATTCTGCTGATAGCTTTGTTACGGATTTGGCTTTAAAAGAAACTAATTTGAAATTATTACCAAAACATACTTTGCTCGTTGCGATGTATGGAGAGGGCAAAACTCGAGGGAAATGTTCTGAATTGCTAATTGAAGCAACAACGAATCAAGCTATTGCAGGGATTGTTCTAAATGAAAAATATCCAATTAGCAGGAAATTTCTAAAATTTTATATGTTTAAAAATTATGCCGATATACGGAGGCAGTCATCTGGAGGTGTTCAACCAAACTTAAATTTAAGCTTGGTTGGAAATATTATTTTTCCATTGCCTTGTCTCGCCGAACAAACCCAAATCGTTGCCATTTTAGAAAGCAAACTCACCGCCTGCGACCAACTCGCCGCCGAACTTGCCAAACAACTCAAACAAGCCGAGCTGCTTAAACAGGCCGTCTTAAAAGCGGCTTTTTCAGGTAACCTTTTGGATAAATAAATTAAAGAGAAAACGAATATGACCACAACGCAAAACCACACTTCAAATGCTATCGTCCAAAAGGTTTGGAGCTTCTGCCATATGCTGCGCGATGACGGCGTGAGCTACGGCGACTATTTGGAACAGATTACGTATCTGATTTTCTTGAAGATGGCGTTTGAATACAGCCAGCCGCCCTACAATCGTGATGTCGGCATTCCGGAAGAATACAACTGGAAAAGTCTGACCGATCGCACGGGCGCGGAATTGGAAAGCCATTATCTCGCTTTGTTGCGCGATTTAAGTATGCGCAAAGGCTTGCTTGGGCAAATCTTTGCCAAGGCGCAAAACAAAATCCAAGACCCTGCCAAATTATCCCGTTTGGTGGCGATGATTGATGAAACTAAATGGACGCGCTTGGGCGTGGATGTGAAAGGCGATATTTACGAAGGCATTTTGGAAAAAAATGCCGAAGATACCAAATCAGGCGCGGGGCAATACTTTACGCCGCGTGCTTTGATTCAAGCAATTGTCGAATGCGTCCGCCCGCAGGCAGATACTCTGATTGCCGACCCGGCAGCAGGCACCGGCGGCTTTTTATTGGCGGCATACAGTTATTTGGAAAAACACGCCAATCTAAACACCGACCAAAAAGAGCGGTTAAAAAAAGGGACGTTTTTCGGCAATGAAATCGTCGCCAATACCCGCCGTTTGTGTTTGATGAACCTGTTTTTACACGGCATTGGCGAAATGGACGGCGATAGCCCGATTAGCTCCGATGACTCCTTGGTTGCACCAAGCGTGCGCAAAGTGGACTTGGTTTTAGCCAATCCGCCATTCGGCAAAAAAAGCAGCATGACCATTACCAATGCCGAAGGTGAAGCCGAAACCGAAGATTTTGTCTATAACCGTCAAGACTTTTGGGCAACTACTTCCAACAAACAAGTCAACTTCTTGCAGCATATTTACACCATGCTCAAAAACAACGGGCGGGCGGCGGTTGTCGTACCCGATAATGTGCTGTTTGAAGGCGGTTCCGGCGAAACCGTGCGTAAAAAACTATTACAGATGACGGATTTGCATACGATTTTGCGTCTGCCAACGGGGATTTTCTACGCCAATGGCGTCAAGGCGAACGTGTTGTTTTTTGATAACCGCCCGGCGCAGCAAGAAGCCGTTACCAAAGAAATCTGGGTCTATGACTATCGCACCAACGTGCATCACACACTGAAGAAAAAACCGATGCAGTTGGCAGATTTGCAGGATTTCATTACCTGCTATTGCCCCGAAGACCGTTCAAAGCGCGCAGAAACCTATCATGCCGAAAACAATCCCGACGGGCGTTGGCGTAAATTTAGTATCGATGAAATCAATCAGCGCGAAAAAACCAGCTTGGATATTTTCTGGCTGAAAGACCATTCTTTAACCGACTTGGACAATCTGCCAGCCCCCGATATTTTGGCCGATGAAATCATTGAAAATATCGAAGCGGCTTTGATGAGTTTTCGAAGCGTTGCAGCGCAGTTGGAAAAGTAAATGCCGATAGGGCCTAAAGGGAAATATTGAGGTCTTCCCGCTTTTGGCCGATTGGTCGATACGGTCAAAAATGTTAAGATTCCGTTTTTAATGTTTGGCCGACACTTCGGTTATGAATGCTGATGGTCGCTCCAAGTACGGCCTTAAGCAAACCATAAGGTTTGATTTTGAGGCAAATGAATTTGAGGCCGTCTGAAAACCCAACGACACTTTTTCAGACGGCCTCCATACGACAGGCTCCGGCACATCCGGCGTCCCTTTCCGACAAACCCGAATCAATTTAAGGAATCCCCATGAAACTGCTCGTTATCGGCAGCGGCGGCCGTGAACACGCACTGGCCTGGAAACTGGCACAGTCGCCCAAAGTCGCCACCGTCTTCGTCGCCCCCGGCAATGCCGGCACTGCATCCGAACCCAAACTGCAAAACCTGCCGCTGACGGCGCACGCCGACCTGATCGACTTTTGCCGGAAAGAAAACGTCGCCTTCACCGTCGTCGGCCCCGAAGCCCCGCTGGCGGCAGGTATTGTGGACGATTTCCGCGCCGCCGGGCTGCCTGTTTTCGGCCCGACCCGTGCCGCTGCACAGTTGGAAAGTTCGAAAGATTTTGCCAAAGCGTTTATGAAACGGCACAGCATTCCCACCGCCGGCTACCAAACGTTCGACAACACGCAGCAGGCGCATGATTATGTGGACGCGAAAGGCGCGCCCATCGTCATCAAGGCCGACGGCCTGGCGGCGGGCAAAGGCGTGATTGTTGCCATGACTTTGGCAGAAGCACATGCCGCCATCGACGATATGCTGTTGGGCAACAAGATGGGCAACGCCGGTGCGCGGGTGGTCATCGAAGACTTTTTGCAGGGCGAAGAAGCCAGCTTTATCGTGATGGTGGACGGCGAACACGTCCTACCCATGGCCACCAGCCAAGACCACAAACGCCTGCTCGACAACGACCAAGGCCCGAACACCGGCGGCATGGGTGCGTACAGCCCCGCCCCGGTCGTTACGCCCGAAGTCTACCGCCGCACGATGGACGAAATCATCCTGCCCACCGTGCGCGGCATGGCTGCGGACGGCTGCGAATTTACCGGCTTCCTGTATGCGGGTTTGATGATCGACGAAAACGGCGCGCCCCGCACCATCGAATTCAACTGCCGCTTCGGCGACCCCGAAACCCAGCCCATCATGAGCCGTCTGGACAGCGATTTGGCCGATTTGGTACAAGCCGCTTTAGACCGCCGTTTGGATAAGGTACAGGCGGAATGGAACCCGCAAACCGCCGTCGGCGTGGTGCTGGCTGCGGCCGGCTATCCCGACAGCCCGCGCAAAGGCGACGCCGTCGAAGGTATGGAAGCCGCCAATAAAATCGGCAAGGTTTTCCACGCCGGAACGGCGGTTTCAGACGGCCATACGGTAACCAACGGCGGACGCGTGTTATGCGTGGTCGGTTTGGGCGACGACGTGAAACAAGCCAAAGCCAAAGCATATGAGGCCGTGGCAAAAATCCATTTCGAGGGCATGCAATACCGCAAAGATATTGCCGACAAAGCCATCAAATCCTAACCTAAAGGCCGTCTGAAAACCTGCTGCGCAACGTTTTCAGACGGCCTCCTCCCACCGATTAACCAAATCCGCCGAAACTCGGCGGATTTTTCATTCCGCCCCATAAAGACAAAACGCCAATACGCGAGCCGCTTGCTATAATTTCCCTTTTCCCCGAACTAGAAAACAGGTACAGGCGGCAATATGGAAGTCATCCAATACCCCAACTCCCCCTTCAAACTCCACCAACCCTTCCCACCCGCAGGCGACCAGCCCACCGCCATTGCCGGCCTGCTCGAAGGGCTTTCAGACGGCCTTGCCTACCAAACCCTGCTCGGCGTAACAGGGTCGGGCAAAACCTACACCATGGCGAACGTCATCGCCCAAAGCGGCCGCCCCGCCATCATCATGGCGCACAACAAAACCCTTGCCGCCCAGCTTTATGCCGAGATGCGCGAGTTTTTCCCCGAAAACGCGGTGGAATATTTCGTCTCCTACTACGACTATTACCAACCCGAAGCCTATGTGCCCAGCCGCGATTTGTTCATCGAAAAAGACAGCGCGATCAACGAACACATCGAGCAGATGCGCCTTTCCGCCACCAAAAACCTGATGACGCGCGACGACGTGATTATTGTCGCCACCGTGTCCGCCATTTACGGTATCGGCGACCCGACCGAATATCAACAAATGGTGTTGTCCGTCAAAGAAGGCGACACCATCGAGCAGCGCGACATCATCGCCACGCTCGTTTCCATGCAGTACGAACGCGGCGATTTGGACTTCAAACGCGGCAGCTTCCGCGTGCGCGGCGACGTGATTGACGTGTACCCTGCCGAAAGCTCCGAAAACGCCTTGCGCATCAGCCTGTTTGACGACGAAATCGACCGCCTCGATATGTTCGACCCGCTTTCAGGCAGCCTGCACCAACGCGTCGGCCGCTACACCGTCTTCCCGTCCAGCCACTACGTTACCCCGCGCGACACCGTCTTGCGCGCCTGCGAGTCCATCAAAGAAGAATTGCGCGAACGCATCAAATTTTTCGCCCGCGAACAACGACCCGTCGAGCAACAACGTATCGAACAACGCACCCGTTTCGACCTCGAAATGCTCTACGAAATGGGCTTCTGTAAAGGCATCGAAAACTACTCCCGCCACTTCTCCGGCAAAAAAGAAGGCGAACCGCCGCCCACACTGATGGACTACCTGCCCGACAACGCCATCATGTTCATCGACGAAAGCCACGTTACCGTTACCCAAATCGGCGGCATGTACAAAGGCGACGCATCGCGCAAACAAAACCTCGTGGATTACGGCTTCCGCCTACCTTCCGCCCGCGACAACCGCCCGCTCAAATTCCACGAATTTGAAAAAGTCATGCCGCAAACCGTCTTCGTTTCCGCCACTCCCGCCAAATACGAAGAAGAACACGCCGGACAAGTGGTCGAACAAGTCGTCCGCCCCACAGGACTGGTCGACCCCCAAATCATCATCCGCCCAGTCGCCACCCAAGTCGACGATTTAATGAGCGAAATCAACGACCGCATCCAAAAAGGCGAACGCGTGCTCGTTACCACACTCACCAAACGCATGGCGGAGCAACTCACCGACTATTACAGCGAACTCGGCATCAAAGTGCGCTACCTGCACAGCGACATCGACACCGTCGAGCGCGTTGAAATTATTAGAGATTTGCGGCTCGGATTGTTTGACGTACTCGTCGGCATCAACCTCTTGCGCGAAGGCCTCGACATTCCCGAAGTCTCCCTCGTCGCCATCCTTGACGCCGACAAAGAAGGCTTCCTGCGCTCCCACCGCAGCCTGATTCAAACCATAGGCCGCGCCGCGCGCAACGTGAACGGCGTCGCCATCCTGTACGCCGACAAAATCACCGACTCCATGAAAGCCGCCATCGACGAAACCGAACGCCGCCGCGAAAAACAGATTAAATTCAACGAAGAACACGGCATTGTGCCGCAGCAGATTAAAAAACAGGTCAAAGACATCATCGACGGCGTGTACCACGAAGAAGACAGCGGCAAAGGTCGTAGACAGGGCAAAAACAAAGTTAAAGTCGGCGAGATTCACAACGAAGAAGACGCGATTAAAGAAATCGCCAAACTGGAAAAAGCCATGCAACAGGCGGCTAGGGATTTGCAGTTTGAAGAAGCGGCTGTTCTTCGTGATAGGATACGGAATATTAAAGAGAGTTTGTTGTTTGGGGCGGAATAATTTTATTATTTTTATTTAACATGGAGATTAATTAAATGACTTCTATTATTTTAGAACTCCAAAGCCTAGCTGCCAATCCAAATAGTGATGTAGAAGAGTTAGTGAATAAAACATTAATGGTTGCAAGAAAATTAAAAATTAATGAATTAACTGAATGGTGTAATAATGAATTACAAGGTTATTCATCAAAAAATTTACCAAAATATAGAATATTTTATGGAGAGTTAAAAGCTTTTAACCCTTATCGTGGCGATGTTTTATTTATGCTTCCCGATGAATTGAGAGAACGAGTAACAAGAGTTGAATATACCTCATCAATTAGCGAAATAAGAAACTTACTAAAAACAAAAAATAATAATTTTATACGAATTCTATCTAGTAAAGAAAAACAGTTTTTAATGAATTTACAAGATACTCCATTTCCACTTGAACCTAAAATAATTATTTATCCAATTAACTTAATGAATATTCAATCAAAAGTAAGACAACTAATTTTAGATTGGGCATTACGACTGGAAGAGGAAGGCATTTTAGGAGACGGTATCCAATTTACAAAATCAGAACAGGAGAAAGCAATGTCAAACCAATTCAATATTCAGAATATGCAAGGGTTTATTGGGGATATTTTTGGCGGTAATGTTCAGCAAAATATTCAAGACGGTATTCATATTGAAAAAGAAAATTTCAATGAACTGGCTAACTTTTTAGCAAAAAACGGGATTCCATCTGCCGAATTAGAAGATTTACGAAATGCACTGATAGAAGATGGTCAGCCCACAGATAAAAAATTCGGCTCAAAAGTAAGTGCATGGATTGGCAATATTATTACAAAGGCTTCTACCGGTGCAATTGATGTTTCAGTAGGTACTATTGCAGGAATATTAACTAATGCGATTTCAAAATATTATGGCTTAATGTAAGCAAATGCAATATGTGCGGCTCCACCACACACGCCGTCCCCAACCGCCCAAAACCGCGTGCTTGCCTGCGGCTTACCCCCTACCACCCAACCAACACAGCAAGCGTAGGTTGGATACTTGTATCCGACAAAACCTTTAACATTCCCATCATTGCAATCCATTGTAGCAATGCCCAAAATGTTGGATTCGAGAATCCGACCTACAAAATCATTCCGAGCATAATACTATGAAATACCGTCGTTTTTACCGCAATGGCGGTACTTACTTTTTTACGGTTGTAACCAATAAACGGCAGAAGATTTTGACCGATGATGCAGCAAGCATAGGTTGGGTCAAGACCCAACAAAACTGTTAAATTTTACGAAATGTTGGGTTTGCAACCCAACCTACATTTTGCTGTCTCTCATATCAAATATTCTCTTATTTTAGTTTTAGCACCTTACCAAAAATTTTCGGAATAAATATTGACTTTAACCTTAGGTCAAAGTTTATGATTTGTGCTCCTTCAGTTATCACATAGGCGAAAAACATGAAAAAACTTATGACTTTTATCACACTTAGCGCTGTTGCAGTTTCAATTTATGCCCAAGCTAATGAACAACCGCATCAAGCACACATGAATATGCCAATGTCGACAGGTTCTGCAATGCAACAAGAATTAATGCAAGGTATGAATCAAATGCATCAAGACATGATGGCAGCTGCGCAATACAAAGATCCTGATGTTGCTTTTGCAGCAGGTATGTTGCCACACCATATTGGCGCAGTAAAAATGGCGGAAGTTGAATTAAAATACGGAAAGGATCCTGAGATGCGTAAGCTTGCTGAGAATATTATTAACGCACAACAAGCGGAAATTGAACAAATGCAAAAATGGCTTAAAGCACACAACAAAAAAGCAAGCCGTAGCCTGCATCCCCGCTAACCGCGTTCGTGGCTGCGCCACACACCCCACCTGAGGATGGCACAAATTTTAAAAGCGAGGTGTAGGGTGGGGCGGTACGTACGCACGCGTTCTTTGCAGTGCAAACCACTGCTTCAAACTTTCAGACGGCCTCAAACGCCGTCTGAAAATCTATGGCATAAAGGCCGTCTGAAAAAATGGTTTCAGTACAACTGCCACCGGTTGTAACTGGATTGAAACCACCCTTTCAGACGGCCTGAGACCTTTGCAAAATTCC
>NZ_KV790794.1:0-16086 GCF_001807735.1 Neisseria sp. HMSC31F04
TGTCGAAGGAAGGGCTTTTTTGCAAAGATCTCGTGATGATCGTACCCGCTTTCCGTCCCGCCTCCGGTTTTCCCTTTTATCAGCGTAACGACGAACTCGCTCGTCTCGGCCGCTTTGCCGGAAATAAAGTCCGCGCCGTCAAACCGCATCACGTCTCCCGGTTTCAATTCGTGTTTCTCGCCGTCGTTCAATTCGAAAACCACGCGCCCCTTGCTCATGGTCAATAAAACATCGTGCCCCGGATGGTTGTGCCGATTCATTTCACTGCCGGCAGCCAGTTTTTTGCGGACCACGACATAATCGGGCGCATCGAAAACCTTGCCTTCGCCGGAAGCGATTTCGGCGGCGGATGCCGATGCCGCAGCGGCGGCAAGCAGCAGGGCGGTCAGATATTTGGGTGTTTTCATTGTCTTTGCTTTCACTATGGATGATGGGTTTAAAATATTAACATATTTGATTTTCGTTCTCAAAATTCTATCAAGAGCGTTCGTCAAGGCCGTCTGAAAAGGCCGAACCCGGCTTTCAGACGGCCTTTTTGCGGCATTTTTGCCTGTCAGCAAAGCAAAAAGGGCGCGGGGGCTATTGCTAAGCGGGGGATAACCCGCTAGCATTGCACGACTGCGAAAACAAAAAACTAATGGTGAATTATGCCGAGTGCAATCATTGTTGAAGATGAAGTTTTGGCGGCCGAGCGGCTGCGTGTTTTGCTTGAAGAATGCAATGTCGTGTTGCTGAAAGTGTTCCATCATGCCAAAGCGGCTTTGGAATGGCTGAGCGTACACGAAGTCGATATCGTCTTTACCGACATCAATATGCCCGAAATCAACGGCTTGGAGTTTGTCGAACGGATCAAACGGATTGCCAAGAAACAGCCGCATGTGATTTTTACCACGGCTTACGAAGAGCACGCCTTGCGCGCGTTCGAGCTGGCGGCGGAGGATTACCTGCTCAAGCCGATTAAAATCGCCCGCCTGCAGTCTGCACTCGCCCGCGTTCAGGACAACATTGAAGAAAGTGCCGACGAATTCAAAAACTTCCAAGTGTTTACCCGCGAGCGCATGTTGGAAATCCCTTGGCAGCAGGCGCGCTACCTGCAGGCCGACCAGAAAACCGTGTTTCTGATTACCGGCGACGGTGCGAAATACGAACTGCCGAAAACGCTGGTGTACTGGGAAGAATTGCTGGGTGAGAAAGTCATCCGCGTCCACCGCAACGCGCTGGTGATGCGCCATACGCTGGACAGCCTGATCCGCCTCGACGGCGACGATGACGACAGCAACGCCAGCTGGGGCGCGAAAGTGTTGGATGTGGAAGAAGTCCTGCCCGTCAGCCGCCGCCAGCTTTCCGCCATCCGCCGCATCCTGCGCGAAGGGGCGTAATATCCGATACCGAAACCCTGCCGTTTAAGCGGCAGGGTTATTTTATGCGTGTAGCGTTATGCCGTTTGAGGTTTCAGACGGCCTCTGCTATGCGGCAGGCGCGCGGCAACCTCGTCCGCTATTATTGTTTGGGAAACGGCCGTCTTGATTCCTACGACATCGAAACACTGGAAATCGAATATTTCGACGCTGAAGAGGCCGTCTGAAAAACATACTCCCGAATAAAGCCGTATCCGCAGAGGCCGTCTGAAAGCTACAATAACGCTTTTTCAGACGGCCTTCGAACATGACACCGCTTTCCCTGCTGTACCGCGCCCTTTGGCAAATCGCCCCGCCGCTTATCCGCCGCTACCTCCGCCGCCGCGCCGTCAAAACCCCCGCCTATCTCGACTATTGGGACGAACGCTTCGGCCGTCCGCATCCCGCGCCGCTGCAAAACGCCATCTGGCTGCACGCCGTATCCGTGGGCGAAACGCGCGCCGCCGAACCGCTCGTCCGCAGCCTGCGCCGCCGCTTTCCCGACGCGCCGCTGCTGATTACCCAAATGACGCCGACGGGGCGCGAAACGGCGGAAAAACTGTTTCCCGACGCGCAATGCCGCTACCTTCCCTACGACCGTCCCGATTATGTGGCGCAGTTTCTCGACGAACACCGCCCGCGCTTCGGCATCCTGATGGAAACTGAAATTTGGCCGCACCTCATGGCCGCCTGCCGCGAACGGAACCTTCCCTTATTTCTCGCCAACGCCCGTCTGTCGGAAAAATCGCAGCGCGGCTACCTCAAGGCCGCTTCCCTTATCCGCCCGGCCCTGGCCGCCTTAAAAGGCTGCTATGTCCAAACCGAAGCCGATGCAGGCCGTCTGAAAAGCTTGGGCGCGGCCAACCCGAAAGTGTGCGGCAACACCAAATACGACATTTCCCCGCCGCCCGAACAGCTGGAGAAAGCCGCCGACTTCAAACGCAAAATAGGCGGCAGGCCGACGGCGGTATGCGGCAGCACCCGCTTTTACCGCGACCAAGACGAAGCAGAACTGCTGCTGCGGGCTTGGCAGTCCTACCGCGGCGATGCCCTGCTGGTGATTGTGCCGCGCCATCCCGAACGCTTCGAAGCCGTTTTTCAGACGGCCTTAACGCTGGGTTTCCGTGCGCAGAAACGCAGTGACGGCCAAGCGGTGGCCGCCGATACGCAGGTTTGGATAGGCGACAGCATGGGCGAGCTTTATGCCTATTACGCCGCCGCCGATGCCGCCTTTGTCGGCGGCAGCCTGGTGGACAGTGGCTGTCAGAACATCATCGAACCGATTGTCTGCGGCCTGCCGACCGTGTTCGGTTTTTCCACCTACAATTTCGAACAAGCCTGCCGCAGCGCAACCGAGGCGGGCGCGGCCGTTCAGGTGCGCGATGCCGACGAATGGCGCAAGATAACCGAACAATGGCTTTCGGACGAGCGGCTGCGCCGGCAGGTATCGGACTGCGCGGAAGGTTTTATCCGCCGCCACCGTGGGGCAAGCGAAACCATCGCCTCACTGATTGTGGAGGCCGTCTGAAAAAATAGCCAATGAAAGAAAGACGCTCCGTATTGCCATCAGCTGAAGCAAGCCTGCCGCGCAGGCGGGAGTTTGACTGTGCGACAGATTCTAAGCGTTTCTGAAAACCCGATGCCTGGATTCCCGCCTGCGCGGGAATGACGAATTCTGCCGTGGGCGGTGTGAGCGGCGCGTTCGTGTTTGGATTTCCGCTTGCGCGGGAATGACGAAGCAAACCGGCGCAGGCAGATGGCGGCAAGTGGCCAATGCCGTATTGATTACTCGTGTGTTGGTCATAGTGCCCCGCTGATTGCGGAGGCCGTCTGAAAAGATAATCCATCGGATAAGGATGCTCCGTATCGCCATCAGCTGACGCAAGCCCGCCGCGCAGACGGGAGTTTGGAAGTTTGGCTGTGCGACAGATTCTAAGTGTTTCTGAAAATCCGATGCCTGGATTCCCGCCTGCGCGGGAATGACGAATTTTGCCGTGGGCGGTGTAAGCGGTGCGTTCGTGTTTGGATTTCCGCCTGCGCGGATTGGTTTCTAATCCTGCTGTCTTGCAGTCAAAACGCCCGCCGTATATTACGGCGGGCGTTTGGTTTTTTCAGACGGCCTCTTTTGGCCAAGGATGGTCGGTGCAGGTTAATCGAGGCGGTAAAACTCGTCCGCGCCCAGCGGTTCGCGTTCCAGCAGGGCGGCGAAGGCGGCGGTGTCGGCGCAGGAGCCTTGTTGCAGCAGGGTGATGCTGTCGGGGCTGAGGAAACCGTCACTCAACAGGTTGGTCAGCGGCAACATCGGGCGCAGGAGGGTGAGCGGGATGGAGGCGGTTTGAAACGGCGGTTTGCGGTGCACGGTTTGGCGCAATAGGTTGAGGTAGTCGGCCAGCGTCAGTTTCAGACGGCCTGTCATGTGGATGACGCTGCCGTGCACCGACGGGGCGTTCAGGAGGCGGGCAAGGCCGTCGGCCACGTCTTCGGCATGCACGGGTTGGAGGTCGAAACGGCCGCCGTCCGGCAGGGGCAGGACGGGTAGGCGCGCCAGTTTGAGGAAGACTTCGCAGCTGCCGCCGCCGCGCCCGTATACCACGGAAGGGCGTGCCAAGACGGTGTGCGGGCCGTTTTCGCAGACGGCTTCGTCGCCGCGCCCTTTGCTGCCGACGAAGGCGACAGGATGTGCGGGGTCTGCGCCGAGGGCGGAGAGTTGCAGCCAGCGGGATACGCCCGCTTCCCGCGCCCATGCCGCCAGTTTGGCGGGGGTGCGGTGGTGGACGGTTTCGAGCAGGTCGCGGCGGCGGCTCATGATGCCGACGCAGTTGGCGACGGCATCGCAGCCTTCCAGCAGCGGCATGGCGGCGGATGCTTCGGGGTTCAGCAGGTCGAGTTCGAGGCGCGACGGGGTGCGGACTTGGTGTCCGGCTTCGCGCAGGCGGCGGGCAAGGCGGCTGCCGATAAAGCCGCTACCGCCGAGCAGCAGGATGTTCATGGTGTTTTCCTTGTTTTCTTTGTCGTCGGGCAGGGGGTGCTTGAGGCCGTCTGAAAGCTTGAATGTGCGGCCGGCGTGTGTTTGGGCATTCGATATTCCGTTGGCCGGCGGTTTGGAAACGGACGGTTGTCTGTGTTGCCCGTTTCGGTTGTGAAACCGCAGTCCGGCTTTGTTTTCCTGTTTTCAGACGGCCTCCGTGCCGGAAGGGGAGGCCGTCTGAAAGGGTTTTAGGTGTGCAGCAGGCGTTTGAGCGGGCAGGGTTGTTTTTTCGGCTGCGGCAGGACGCGGTGCGCGCTCCATTCCGGCGCGGCGGCATCGAGGCGGCGGGCGAGTTCGGGCAGGTGGTTGGAGGGGACGGCGGCAAACAGGTGGTGTTCCATGTGGTAGAGCAGGTAAACGGTGGCGAAGTTTGCCCAGGCCTGCCGTTCGGTGCGGGCGTATACGCCGTGCGTGTCGCAGTCGTGGTGTACCGACCAGACGGCGAAGAAGCCGACCAATGCGTTGGCCGCTATCATGGCGGCGGTGTGGTAAAGCAGTACGGGGTGCCGCGTGATAAGGGCGGCGGTGATAAAGGCGGCAATCAGGAGCATGTCGAGGCGGCTGCGGCTTCGGGTAGTGCAGCTGCCGTGCATCAGCCCCTGCCATTGGATGCGCACGGAAAACAGGCCGCCGAACAGGATGGCTTTCCAGGCGGGCAGGCGTGCCCAGTTGCCTTCCACGTCTCCTTCGCCCAGCGGGTCGCGGTGGTGTTGCAGGTGGGTGTGGCGGATGGCGTGGGTGCTGCACAGCATGGCGATGCTCAGCAGGTGCAGCATGATGCGTACGCCCGGACGGTTCAGGCCGATGCTGTGGTGGTAGCAGTCGTGCGCCTGCCGCAGGGCGCAGGTGAAGAAGAAAAACGACATGACGAGTGCGGCAAGGTATTGCCCGTATGCCGCAAACAGCCAGGATGCGGCCAAGAACGGCAGGGAGAGCAAAACGTTGAAGGCAATCTGGCGGCGGTTTAAGTGCAGCAGGTCGCGCCATTCGATTTGGGGTTTTTCGGTCGGTTTCATTTTTGCTGTTCCAGTTCGCCGATGCGGTATCCGGCGGGTATTGAGGGTTCTTTTTTCTGCAACAGGCGGATTTGCTGCCGGATTTGGTAGGCCAGCACCAAAAGCAGGATGACGCCGCCCAAGATGGCGCAGCGCATGGCGATAAGCAGGTTGGCGGCCGCGCTGAGTTCGAAATCCGGTGCGAACGCCAGGACGCACAGGAGCGGGATGAAGACGGTCAGCCCGGCGTAGAGCCGCTGCCAGAACAGGCCGCTTATTTCTTTGACGTTTTCGCGTTCGTCGTTGCAGAGGGAGGCCAGGACGTGCTTGAGCTGCGGGCCGACAATCAGCCAGCAGGTCAGGCTGGTGAGGAGGGAGACGGCGACCGTCATAACAACAATCATCAGGTTTTCCATGGTGTTTCCTTTCGTTGTTCCGGCGGGTTAGTAAGTCAGCAGCAGGCGGCGGGCGGTTTCGTTTTGTTTCCGGCAGTAGGCGGCCATTTCCTGCGGTTTGCCTTCGAGGGCACGTACGGTTTTTGCACGGGAGCCGACGAACTTGAACAGTTCTTTTTCGATTCGGGCGGCTTGTGCGGCATCGCCGCCGGCCATGCGGTTTTCGCATTCTTGAACCCGGTGCAGGTGCGCGGTCATTTTTTCCGGCGGCAGGGCGGCATCTTGGCTGTCGGGCGGGCAAGGCATGGTGAAGACGGCGATTTCCATGTTGTCGCGGAAGACGCGGCGGCATTGGGACAGTCCGCCGTCGTCGGCGGCAAAGGCGGCGCAAGGCAACAGCAGCAGGGGGAGTAACAGTTTTTTCATTTCGGGTTCCTTTCTAAAGGTTTGATGCGGCATACGCCGTTTTCGCATTGCGGACGGGGCAGGAGCCACGCCGGGAAGCGGTAGCGGTTGCGGGCGAACCAAGGGTAAATCAGATCGGCGAGGCGGTCGAGCAGCGGCAGGTTGGCCAGTTTGACGAGGGCAAAGCCTTTAAATCCGCGGTACATCAGCCGAACGGCCGGCATTTTGCCCAGCATGACGCCGTCGTTGCGCAATATGTGCAGGTAGGTCAGCGCATCTTCGGCGGTAATGCCGTATTGTTTCAATATTTCTTCGTTGCCCTGAATGGCGACGGCTTTGAAATATTCCGCGCGGTTGTCTTCCAAAATCAGGGCGATTTCACGGATGCAGATCGGGCATTCGGCATCGTAGAAAATTGTGTGCTTGTCCATGGCGTTACTCTATAAATCGGTTCGGGTTTACAGCCGGGTTTCAGACGGCCTCAGGCGGGTTTGAGCACCATCAGGAAGTAGATGACGACTGTGGCGCAGAAGGCAGGATAACCCAACAGTTCCCAAATCCGCGCATAACGCCAGTATTTTTGCGGCAGGCTGTTTTTTCCCGCTTCGTGTGCGGCCTGCGCCATTTTCGCCAGACGGATTTGCAGCCAGACCACGGGCAGCCAGCAGATGCCGCTCAAGACATACAGGCCGATGGTCCAGGCTATCCATTTTGTGTCGAAGGATAAGTTGGCCTGCGACATCATCCACCAGCCCGACAGCGGTTGGAAAATCACGGCGGGCGTGGTGAACCACCAGTCGGCCTTGATGACCCATTTCGACACCACCGCCTGCGCTGGCACGGAGCCGCTGCGGTTGGCCCAGAAGAGGTAGAACGCCGTGCCGAAGCCGGTGCCGACCATCAGCGTGGCCGAAAGGATGTGCAGGGTTTTTACAATCAGATAGGTGTTCATGATGTCGTTCCTCGAATAAACGCGGTTTCACTTTTTCAGATGGCCTTCATGCCACAGGAAGGCCAGCAGTGCCAAAATCGGCAGGTTCTTGACCAACGGTGCGAACGGGTGCAGCCACATTTGCGGCAGGGCGAACGCGATAATCAGGCTGTATGCCGCCACCGTTGCCGCTTGTACCGCCCAAAGTACGGGCAGGCGGCGCGCGCGGCTGAAACACAGCAGGCCGAAGACGATGTCGAGCAGCGATGAAGCCAGCAGCAGCGGCCATTGGAAGGCCGTCTGAAAACCGACTTCGGCCAAGAGGGAAAGCGATTCCTGCGGCGCGGTCAAAACCGGTTGCAGCCCGCTCCACAGCCACAGGATGCCGAGGGAGTAGGGCAGGTAGTCAGGTATTCTGCGTTGCTGTTCCATTTTTAAAATTCCTAAATTTCTGTCTGGACAGAAATTTTAAGCCAAAAAATTTTTGCCGGGCGGCGGTTTGCCGAAACAACGGATACGGCAGTTTTATTCAACTTTTATTCAATGCTGTTTCAGTATTTATATTGCAGCATTTCCTATTCAAGCCGTTTTCAGACGGCCTGGATGTTTGGAATGGCTGTATTGTATTTTTAGTCTATAATTTCTGTCAATACAGAAATAAAAATAAATTTGAAGCCGGTGGAAGTAAAATCGATATTACTGTTTGTTAAAAACGGTAGTTTTATGAGAAAATGAAAGAGAATAATTATTTTTTAACAGGCCGTCTGAAAGTGCCGATAAGTTTTCAGACGGCCTTTTGACAGACAGATATTTTTTATCTTTTTTTGGGAGTGATGTTTGATGAAATTCCGTTCCGTTTTCATGACTTTATCTTGCGCATTTGCTTTGGCCGCCTGCGGCGGTCAGGACGGTTCCGCTTCGGTGCAGGCCGGTTCCGCCGCAGCCGAAGTGCCGGCCGGCTCGGTTAAAGTCCAAACCGCGCACGGCGAAGCAGTTGTGCCGCAAAATCCCGAACGTGTGGCGGTTTATGATTTGGGCGCGGTCGATACGCTGAGCAAATTGGGCGTGAAAATCGGCGCGTCGGTGGATGCGCAGAGGTTGGCCTATTTGGATGCGCCGCTAAAAGACGCGGTGAAGGCGGGCACGCTGTTCGAGCCGAACTATGAAGCCTTGAATGCCTATAACCCGCAGTTGATCGTTATTGGCAGCCGTATGGCTAAAGACAAGGTGTCCGACGAATTGGCCAAGCTTGCGCCGACCATCGATATGACGGCTCAAACGGACAATATGAAGGAGAGCGCGAAGGCGCGCATTGATGCTTACGGCAGGATTTTCGGCAAGCAGGCCGAAGCGGATGCTTTGAAGGCGGAAATCGATAAGACGTTTGCCGATGCGAAGGCCGCCGCGCAGGGTAAGGGAAAAGGGCTGGTGATTTTGGTGAACGCGGGCAAGTTGTCGGCCTTCGGCCCCGATTCGCGTTTGGGCGGTTGGATACACCGCGATATCGGCGTGCCTGCGGCGGACGAGGCGATTAAGGAAGGTTCGCACGGACAACCGGTTTCTTTTGAATATATCAAGGAGAAAAATCCCGACTGGCTGTTCGTCCTCGACCGCAGTGCGGCGATAGGCGAAGAAGGGCAGGCGGCGCGCGAAGTGTTGAATAATCCGCTGGTGGCGCAGAGTACGGCCTGGAAAAAAGGGCAGGTGGTGTATCTGCCGCCGGAAACTTATTTGGCCGCAGGCGGTGCGCAGGAGCTGCTGAATGCGGGTAATTTGTTGAAGGATGCTTTTTCTCAGGCGAAATAGGCGTTCAATTTTTTCAGACGGCCTTGATGCGCGGGATGCCGCCATGAGGCCGTCTGAAAGTTTGTGCGGGCTGTACGCGGATGTTGTGTGGCAATGTGATGCGATATTCCGACACGCGGGGCTGCGTATAAAGCCAGACGGGTGTGCCGCCCTCAACGGCGGGGCTTCAACCATTTAAGGAAATAATGATGAAACGACAGGCATTGGTGTTCAATCTGGCCAATCTGTTGATATTGCTGCCGCTGTTTGCATTGAGTTTGTCGGTCGGGGTGGCGGAATTCCATTGGTCGCGGATTTTTTCTTCGGCCGACAGTATGCAGTTGATGCTGATCAGCCGCCTGCCGCGCACCTTCGCCGTGGTGTTGAGCGGTGCGTCGCTGGCGGTGGCGGGCATGATTATGCAGATTTTGATGAAAAACCGCTTTGTCGAGCCTTCGATGGTGGGGGCGAGCCAGAGTGCGGCCTTGGCCTTGCTGCTGATGATGCTGTTTGCGCCGTCCGTTGCGCCGCTGTTGAGGATGTCGGTCGGCGCGGCGGCGGCGATGGCGGGGATGCTGCTGTTTATGGCGTTGATTTCGCGCCTGCCGCCGACGGCGCAGTTGATGGTGCCACTGGTGGGGGTGATTTTCGGCGGTGTGATTGAGTCGGTTACGTTGTTTATCGCTTATGAGCAGGAGATGATGCAGGCTTTGGGTGCACTGTTGTCGGGCGATTTCTCCAATATGATGCAGGGACGTTACGAGCTGCTGTGGATAGGCGGCGCGGCGGCGGCATGCGCTTATCTGATTGCCGACCAATTGACGATTGCGGGGCTGGGCGATTCGGTCAGCGTCAATCTCGGCCTGAACCGCACGGCGGTTTTGTGGTCGGGGCTGATGATTGTGTCGCTGATTACTTCGCTGGTGGTGGTTACGGTGGGCAGCATTCCGTTTATCGGGCTGGTCGTGCCCAATATCGTCAGCCGCCTGATGGGCGACAAGCTGCGTGCGAGCCTGCCGGCGGTCGCGCTGATGGGGGCTTCGCTGGTGTTGGCCTGCGATATCGTCGGCCGGACGATACGCGCGCCGTTCGAGATTCCCGTATCCACTGTGTTCGGCGTGGTGGGGACGGTGTTGTTTTTGTACCTGCTGATGCGCAAACCCGCGCACGCCGTCTGAAAAAGGGAGGTGCCGAATGTCGAAGGAAAAAACGGCCGCATTGTCCGGCCTGTACCGCCCGCTGTGGCCGGCTTTGGTCCTGCTGGCCGCATCCTGCGTGCTGTTTATGACGTTGGGTGCTAACGGGCATTGGGATTTCGTCTTGCCAAGGCGGGGGATGGTGCTGGCCTCGCTGCTGCTGGTGGCGTATTCGGTGGGCGTTTCGACCCTGCTGTTCCAAACGCTGACCAACAATCCGATTCTCACGCCGTCGGTGCTGGGTTTCGATTCGCTATATGTGTTTTTGCAGACGCTGCTGGTGGCGGTGTTGGGCGGCATCGGCTATTCGACCCTGCCGCAGACGGGCAAGTTCGCCTTCGAACTGGCGGCGATGGTCGGCGGTTCGCTGCTGCTGTTCCAAACGCTGATGCGGCAGGGCGGGCGCGATTTGGCGCGGATGATTTTAATCGGCGTGGTGTTCGGCATTTTGTTCCGCAGCCTGTCGTCGTTGCTGCAAAGGCTGCTCGACCCCGAAGAGTTTGCCGTGGCGCAGTCGAGCACTTTTGCTTCGTTCAATACAGTGAACGCCAAGCTGCTGGGGGTATCGGCCGTTATCGCGCTGGTGTCGGCCTTCTTCCTATGGCGCGAACGGTATAAGCTGGACGTGCTGCTGCTGGGGCGCGATCAGGCGGTGAATCTCGGCCTGAATTACCGGCGCGATATGTTGTGGATTCTATTCTGGATTGCGGTTTTGACGGCCACGGCCACGGCCTTGGTCGGACCCGTGAGCTTTTTCGGCCTGCTGGTGGTTGCCTTGTCCGACCGCTTTTGCGGCAGTATCCGCCATAGCCTGCGCCTGCCGATGGCCTTTCTCACCGCATCGGTGCTGCTGGTGGGCGGGCAGACCGTGTTCGAACACCTTTTGGGCATGAAGGCCGTGTTGAGCGTGGTCATCGAATTTGCCGGCGGACTGGTGTTTTTATGGCTGGTGCTGCGAAAGCCGAAGTAGTTTTTTCAGACGGCCTTTTTGCGTTGTAAGGCCGTCTGAAAAACAATCCCAAAACAACCGAAAAAAACAAGAGAATAATACAATGATTTCCATCCAAAACGTCAGCCACGGCATAGGCGGGCAAACCATATTGGACAACGTTAGCCTCGACATTCCGCAAGGCGGCATCACCGCACTGATTGGCCCCAACGGCGCGGGCAAATCCACCCTTTTGTCGTTCATGGCGCGGCTTCAGCCGCTCAAACACGGCAAAATCAC
Source organism: Neisseria sp. HMSC31F04 (assembly GCF_001807735.1). Classification (NCBI taxonomy): domain Bacteria; kingdom Pseudomonadati; phylum Pseudomonadota; class Betaproteobacteria; order Neisseriales; family Neisseriaceae; genus Neisseria; species Neisseria sp. HMSC31F04. The sequence continues at coordinate 11,361 of NZ_KV790794.1, forward strand.
CTGCGGCGGGCTGGACGTAACGGCCACCCCGACCGCCGAATTGGCCAAAACACTCTCCATCCTGACACAGGAAAACAACATCGTCAGCCGCATCAGCGTGCGCGACCTGCTCATGTTCGGCCGTTATCCCTACCATCAGGGCAGGCCGTCTGAAAACGACAAAGCCATCGTTGAAAACGCATTGGCGTCTTTCCAGCTTCAGGCGTTTGCCGAACGCTACCTGACTGAGCTGTCGGGCGGACAGCGGCAGCGGGCGATGATAGCCATGGTGTTCTGCCAGCAGACCGATTACGTTTTACTGGACGAGCCGCTCAACAACTTAGACATGTATTACGCCCGCAACCTGATGCAGCTTTTGCGCCGCCTGACCGACGAACACAGCCGCACCACCGTCGTCGTCCTGCACGACATCAACCAGGCCGCCGCCTATGCTGACCACGTCGTCGCCATGAAGGGCGGGCGCGTCGCCATGACCGGCCACCCCAACGACGTCTTCACCGCAGCCAACATCCGCGAACTGTTCGACATGGACGTGGACGTATTGGACTACAAAGGCCGGAAACTCGTCGTGCACCACGTCTGACGGCGCACGGCGATGTATTGGGAGGCCGTCTGAAACCCTTTTCAGACGGCCTCATGCTACAATCCGCCGCTTCGACGATTTATTTGAGACGCATAACGATTATGGCGCAAAACATACAGGCAGCCCTGCAACAGCTCAACACCCTAATCCTGGGCAAAGAAGACGTACTCAAACAACTGCTGGCCTGCATTTTGGCCGACGGCCACGTTTTATTGGAAGACGTGCCGGGCGTCGGCAAAACCACGCTGGCGCACGGTGTGGCGGCGGTGCTCGGCCTGGACTACCGCCGCGTGCAGTTCACCAACGACATGCTGCCTTCCGACCTCTTGGGCATTAACATCTACCGCCCGAACGAAGGCAAATTCGAATTCCACCCCGGCCCCGTGTTCCACTCCTTCCTGCTGGCCGACGAAATCAACCGCGCCTCGCCCAAACTGCAATCCGCCCTGCTCGAAGCCATGGAGGAAAAGCAGGTTTCGGTGGACGGCCGGACCTACCGCCTTCCCAAGCCCTTCATTGTCGTGGCGACGCAAAACCCGACCGAACAGCTCGGCACTTTCCCGCTGCCCGAATCCCAGCTCGACCGTTTCATGATGCGTTTGAGTATGGGCTATCCTGCTGCCGAAGCGGAAAAAATGCTCTATTTCCACGGCGACCGCCGCCGCGTGCTGCCGAAAATACAGCCGGTCTGCAATGCCGAAACCCTGACGGCCTGGCAGCAGCAGGCGGCACAGATGAAGTTTGCCCAAGCCGCCGCCGATTATGTGTTCCGGCTGGTGCAGGCCACCCGCCAGCCCGGCCTGTTCGTTACCGGCCTCAGCCCGCGTGCGGGACTGGCCGTCGTCAATGCCGCCAAAGCATGGGCGTTCATGCACGGACGCGGCCATGTGCTGCCGGACGACATTAAGGCCGTTTGGATTTCCGTGACCAACCACCGCCTGCGTCCGCTGCAACAGGGCGGCAGCAGTACGCAGCTGCTCAACGGCATCCTCAATCATGTGGCCGTTCAGTAAATCCCTGCCCGTGCCGTCCGTCGGACGTTCGCCCGCCTTGTCCTCCATCCGCTGCCGCCCGACGCGCTTGGGTGCGGGGATGGCGGTCGTCGTGGTTTTGCTGTGGCTGGTCGGCGTCAATTACCAAGTCAATCTGGCCTCTGCCGCCGCCTTTTGGCTTTTGGGTTTCCTTATCGTAGGCGTGCTGCTGACCCTGCGCCAGCTTTTGTCCTTGCAAATCGACGTTGAAATGCCTAAAGAAGTGTTTGCCGGACAAGAGGCCGCACTGCACCTTCGCGCCGTGAACAACCGCAGGCAGCGGCAATTGTGGCTGTGCAGCGAAGATGATTTTCTAAACGGCGATAGGCCGTCTGAAAACCTGTGGCAGGCTTGGACGGTGGATGCGGCGGGAGAGAAAGAGTTCGTTTGGCGCGTTCCCGCACGCCTGCGCGGACGGTTGCGCGTGCCGCCGCTGCGTACCGCTTCAGTTGCACCGTTCGGCCTGATTGCCGCCCAATGCGTCTGGCACTGGCCGAGCGATGCGCTGGTGTATCCTGCGCCGATAGCGCATACGCCGCCGCAGGCAAGGCCGAAGGCGGACGTTCAGGCGGCCGAACGCCGTTTGAAACCCGGCGGCGACGAATTGGCCTACCTTCAAGTGCATCAGGACGGCATGCCGCTGCAGCATGTGGCATGGAAAACTTATGCCAAAACAGGCGAAATGATGTCAAAACGCTTTGAAGAACTGCAGGCAGTGGCCGACGACCGTATCATTTCCTACCGGGATTATCCGGCGGGTACAGATAACGAACGGCTGGCAGGGCTGTTGTGCCGCCGCGTGCTCGATGCCGAACGGTTTGGTGCACCGTATGTATTGGAGCTGCCGCGCCGCACCATCGCGCCGCAAAACGGCCAGCGCGAAATGTGCCTTGCCGCATTGGCCCTGATGTAAAGACAAGAGGCCGTCTGAAACGGCCTTCCATATGGGCGCAATCTATTTTCACTGTGTGTGAGCCGCGCTTTCAGACGGCCTCAAACGCCACAAAACCTACAGAAACGTTTTTTCCCATGTTGATATTGAATCCCGCCTTTTTGGAACAGATACCGCCGCGCAAAGTGATTGCGGCGGTTTTGCTCGCATTGGTTTGGGCATCACTGCCGCTGCTGACGACGCTGCCTGCCGGCATCATTGCCGTGTTCGGCGGTATGTTGTTATTGCGCTTCGTGCTGCTGTATCTGCGTGTGGGCAAACTTCCGACCTGGTTTTTGATGATTTTGCTGGTGGCGGCAGGAGCGGTCGTGTGGCAGCAGTTGGGTACCGTCATCGGCCGCGAGGGTGGCATTTCTTTCCTGCTGCTGATGATTATGCTGAAGGCTTTTGAAGGCCGGGCGATGCGCGATTGGCAGGTGCTGCTGCTGTCCATGCTGTTTCTGGTCGGTTCGGCCGTGTTGTTCAATCAAAGCCTGCTGACCGGCGTATGGCTGCTGTTGGCCTTGTTGTCCGTCAGCCTGTGTTTCGCGCTGCTGTGCGGGCTGACGGTCGGTACGGCCGTGCGGCAAGGTTTGTTGGCTTTCGGCCTGACATTGCCGCTGATGGCTGTGTTGTTCGTCGTGATGCCGAGAAAAAGCGAGCCGTTGTGGCGCATACCGCAGCCAAAGCAGGAACAGGCGAAAACCGGCTTGTCCGATACGATGGAGCCGGGCAATATCGGCAGCTTGGTACAAAGCAACGAGTTAGTGGCCAACGTAACCTTCGACAACAATGTCCGTCCCCGTCCGGAACAGCTTTATTGGCGTGCGGTGGTGATGGCGGATTTTGACGGGAAAACATGGCGGGCGTTGCCTGTGGCGATTGATGATCCTACAGCAAATGTGCGTTCAGACGGCCTCAAGGTGTCTTATCAAATGATTTTGCGGGATCAGAACGGCATTATTCCCGTATTGGATTATCCGCTGGCTTCAAATAATCACCCGCCCGCCGTGTCCGTACGGTTGGGAAACGTTGTCCGTGTCCGCAGCAGGGAGGGTTTGAGGCGGGTCAGCCTGCAATCAAGTGCTTCCGATATGATGTCGCAAACGTTGAAGGAGTTTGAAAAACAGTATTATCTGCGCCTGCCGCCAAGCGGCAATTTCCGCACCCGCCAATTGGCGCAACTGCTGGCCGGAGAAAGTACATCCGCACGGCAGTTTGCCAATAAAGTCCTCAATTATTACCGCAGGCAAAAGTTCGCCTATACCTTGCAACCGCCCCTATACAACAATAACGACAGTATCGATGATTTCATGTTCGGCAGTAAACAGGGTTTTTGCGAACACTATGCCCAAAGTTTTGTCGTAATGATGCGCGCAGCAGGCATCCCGGCCCGTGTCGTCACCGGTTATCTCGGCGGCGACTATCAGGAGAACGGTAATTTTTGGCAAATCCGCAGCAAAGATGCCCATGCATGGGCAGAAATTTGGCTTGAAGAAGAGCAGGCGTGGCTGCGTATCGACCCCACGACTGCGGCGTCCGCACAACGCCAAAGCGGCGGGTTGAGCAATGCCTTGCCTGAAAACGAATGGCAATTGGTATCCGGTGGGAATAACGACCAAATTTGGAACCGATGGGCGGAGAGCGGGCAGTTCTATTGGCAGCAATGGGTTGTCAATTATGATGACAGTAGTCAAAACAACCTGTTTGCAAAAATAGGACTGGGAAAATTCAATTTTTCTACCGGTATCTTAGTAGGATTTGGAGGCATCCTGGTTGCTTTGTTACCTATTACTTGGTGGTGGCTGCGAGGCAGGAGGAAGGAGCAAGAACCGTTGGCAGAGGGCTTCCTATTATTGAAGAATGTGTTGCTTGGTTCGGAAGATGAAACCCTGCCATCCGTTACCGTTTCAGAACTGATCGAAATAATGAAGCAAAATAATGCAGAAGATACAGAAGTAACCCAGTTATTGCACCAATATGAAGAATGGCTGTTTGCTTCTGATACGTTGCCAAGTAAAGGAGAAGAAAGACGATGGTTGAATAAAGTAAAAAATGTTGCCCAGAAATATGCAGAATAAAAAATCAATTAAATGTTTATATAAAATAAGCTGATAAGCAATTTCCCATATTTTTCTTGCAATATTTGTTTGACAGTATTTTCGGATGTGCGTATAGTTC
>NZ_KV790795.1:0-1179 GCF_001807735.1 Neisseria sp. HMSC31F04
GAAGGAATTTTGCAAAGGTCTCGGCCTTTTTACGTCCCGACCCGCGTTCAAAGCAAGCAGGCGGAAATACCCATGAAAAGACTGCCGACGGAAGGAGAAATGCACCCGAACGATATGGTGGTTTGCCCTGTCGGGAAGACGGCGCGCGGGACAGCCAATAACACGGTTTGGGGCGGGGCGGGTAAATCCGCCATCTGTTCGGCTTCCATTCCAAAGTGTCAGCCATTCGGAAAAAAGACGGCTGCGATATTTGCCGCCGCTATTGGCGCGGAAGTTGGGATGTATGACGGGGGTTACCACACAAAATAAAACATGGTTTTTGCCAGTATCACAATCAGCGTCATGTGCAACAGTACGGCGGTATGGATATAGCGCGACCAAGCTTTGGTCAGCGTGTGCCGCCGCATTTTCGTAACGGCCACGACAAAATGCAGCAGGATGCTTGCCGCAATAATCACTTTCAGCGTCAGTTGCAGGTTGAAGGAAGAAGCGAATGGCGCGGCCAAGTTCGGCAGATAGCGCAGGTAAGCCATGGTCAGGCCGGACAAAAATACGGCCGCCACCACCCAAGGCATCACCTTTACGGCGCGTCGGGACAAAGCACGTTCGACTTCGCGGCGCGATTCGCGCGAAACGGCCGAGGTGTGCATCACGCTCAAAACCAAGGCCTCGAAAAAAACGCCGCCGACAAAAATTACGGCGAAAAACAAATGGGCAAGATGCGCCCAGGCATAATCCGGCATAGCTAACGAACCTTTGGAGAATTTAACTTAAATAGACGGCAATACGCACGACAGACGTGTATCCTTACAACGCCATTTTAGCAAATGGTGTTTCTCATTCCCATAAAAACAAGGAGTTTCACAATGAAATCTTTATTCTTGAAAACCGCCGTATTAGCCGCTTTAGCCGTTTCCCTGACTGCTTGTAACGGCATGACCCGCACCCAGCGCAATACTGCCGCCGGTGCAGCCATCGGCGGTGTTGCCGGGAATCTGATCGGCGGTACAACCGGCGCGACTTTGGGCGGTGCTGCCCTGGGTGGCGTAATCGGCAGCCAAATCGACCGCTAAACACTATCTGTAGACAAACAGGCCGTCTGAAAAAGTTCAGACGGCCTGTTTCATTATTCATTTGCAAAACTGGGTAGAGACCTTTGCAAAATCCCCCCAAAATCCC